>JADFHV010000289.1 GCA_022566975.1 Chloroflexota bacterium | reverse complement strand
TCCCAGCAGCTTGTCGCCCGAGAAGAAGGCCAGACCGATACCCGCTCTCACGCTGTCCTGAGGTATCGGCTCGCGGGCCAGACCGAACCGCGTGGTGTCCAGCAGGCAGCCGCTGCCCAGGTCGTGAAGGACCGGGATGCCGTGGCGCGCGCCCAGCTCCACCAACTCCGCGATCTCCGGCGTGTGGGTGAAGCCCGTCACGCGAAAGTTGCTGGCGTGGACGGAGAGTATGGCTCCCGTGTCTTCGCCCAGGGCGGACTGGTAGTCGCGGGCATAGGTGCGGTTGGTCGTCCCGACCTCTACCAGGGTCGCGCCGCTCTGCCGCAGGACGTCGGGTATGCGAAAGCCGCCGCCGATCTCCACGGCCTCGCCACGGGAGACGATGACCTCCTTGCCGGAGGCCACGGCCGCCAGGCCCAGCATTACGGCCGAGGCGTTGTTGTTGACGACCAGCGCGGCCTCGGCGCCCGTGAGCTGGCACAGTAGCTGCGCCACGTGGGCCTGCCGCGAACCCCTCGTGCCGGCCTCCAGATCCAGCTCCAGGTCGCTGTATCCGGCGGCCGCACGGCGAACGGCCTCAACAGACTCCGCGCTGAGGGGCGACCGGCCCAGGTTGGTATGCAGGACGACGCCGGTGGCGTTTATGACCGGTCCGGGCCACGGCCGCCACCGGGCAGACGCGCTCGCCTCCACGGTCCGGACGACCTGGTCCAGGGAGGTCGTGCCGCCACCGTCGGCGATGGCCCTCCGGGCCTCCACCAGCTCGGTCCTCACCAGGTCCACGACGGCCTCGTGTGAGAAGCCCTCCATCAGCCTCTGGACGCGCTCGTCCGATATGACCCGGTCCACGCTGGGCAGCGAGGTAAACGGCTTCGTCACCCGCGAGTCCCCCTCTCTGTAGACGCTAGCTATTATACCGCAGGACCCACGGTCCCATTGGCGGGGCACTTTTCCGACCCACCCACCGACGGTGTTTTCTGGGGACTCCCTGGCCCTCAGCCGAGGCTTCGCCCCCCTGCACCGGCGGCTTGATAGGGATAGCAGCCCGTCGCTTCCGCCCTCAACCTGCTCGCTACGTGTTGACCCTGCGAAATCGCAGTTGATAGAATAGGTAGAATTTCGCCAAAGACAGAGGATATGTTGGTAATCGGTCTCACGGGAGGCATCGGTACCGGCAAGACCCAGGTCTCCCGAATCCTGGAAGAGCTGGGCGCCGAGATCATAAACGCCGACCTCCTGGGGCACGAAGCGTACAGGCCCCAGACGGAGACGTGGCGACGCATCGTCGACTCTTTCGGCGAGGGCGTTCTAACCGAGGGTGGGGAGGTAGACCGAAAAAAGCTAGGGGCCCTCGTGTTCGGCGATCCGGAAGCGCTCGAGCGGCTCAACGCCATAATGCATCCTCGCATCTACGAGATGGTCGAGGAGCGTATCGAGAGACTGAAGAGCGAGGGACGGCGGGTCGTGGTCGTAGAGGCCGCGCTATTCGTCGAAGCCAAATGGACACCGCTCGCCGATGAGCTCTGGGTGACGGCGGCCCCCGAGGACCTCGTCATCGAGAGGCTCAAGACCCGGGCGAACCTGGACGAGGACGCCATCCGAGCTCGAATCCGCTCACAGATGCCACAGGAGGAGCGTTTGGGGCACGCCGACGTAGTGATCGAGAACGGCGGCAGCCTCGACGACCTGAAGCAGCGAGTCCAGCAACTCTGGAACAGTCGAGTTACGGCCGGAAAGGAAAGCAGGCTCAAGAAATGACAACCCCGACCCAGACACTGTACCGCAGCTATATCATCGAGGAGTACCACTTCACCGAGGAGCCCTACTATCTTCCGGTGGCGGACGAGGTGGAGCTTTTCGAGGCTGCGTACCAGCAGAAGATTCCGGTCATATTGAAGGGACCGACAGGCTGTGGCAAGACTCGGTTCATCGAGTACATGTCCTATCGGCTGGGACGCCCGCTCACCAAGACCACGCGGCGTTCCAAGAAGTCCGGCGGGGACTCTCCCAGCGACAACGGGACCGCAATACCGCTGGTGACCATCGCCTGCCACGAGGACCTGACGGCCAGCGACCTGGTGGGCCGCTACCTCCTGGAGGGCGCGGAGACCGTGTGGATAGACGGCCCTCTGACCAGGGCGGTCAAGGCCGGCGGGATCTGCTACCTGGACGAGATCGTCGAGGCCAGGAAGGACACGACGGTAATCATCCACCCGCTTACAGACCACAGGCGTATCCTGCCCGTGGAGAAGAGGGGGGAGCTATTGGAGGCCGCCGACGGCTTCCTGCTGGTCCTCTCGTACAACCCCGGCTATCAGAGCGCGCTCAAGGACCTCAAGCACAGCACCCGCCAGCGGTTCGTGGCCCTCGAGTTCGACTATCCCCCTCGCGACATGGAGGCCGAGATCGTCAGGCACGAGTCGGGCGTGGACAAGGCCACCGCGCTCCAGCTCGCCAAACTGGGTGAGAAGGTGAGACACCTGAAGGAGCACGGGCTGCAGGAGGGCGCGAGCACCCGGCTGCTTATATACGCCGGCAAGCTGATCTCTCAGGGCATCAAGCCCAGGCGCGCCTGCCAGGTGGCGGTGAACTGGGCCGTCACCGACGACACCTCGGTGCATCGGAGCATTGAGGAGTTGGTGTCGTCCATCTTCGAGTAGGAGGGCGTGCTCACCATCCGGCACGGAATGTTCTTGTCCCACCCACCCGCCTTGAAAGATACCCGCTCCGATAGTGCTCCGTCACGAGTAAAATGCGGACTTTAAGGCATCCTCCGGCCCCCTCTCTAACTCTCCCCCGCGGAACCGGGGGAGAGGACAGTACCTCTTCCCCCTTGAGGGGGAAGATTGGGAAGGGGGGAGCCGAGCCCCCTTGCGTG
>JADFHV010000288.1 GCA_022566975.1 Chloroflexota bacterium | reverse complement strand
TCTGGAGCACGGGTTATCTAGCTGAGTCACTTGCCGTAGTGGGGTTATTGGTAGCTTCCTTCCTTTACGGGATCGCAGGACTGCGAATCGGACTCTTACCGAAATGGGTCGCCACGCTGCTCATCTTGGCTTTACCACTGGCCTTCATGGACCTTGGTTTGATACCAGTTTATTGGCCAAACTCGTCTGTTGTCCCCTTGAGTTTCGCGTGGGCCGCCATCGGCGTATGGTTGTGGTTGGGCCCACAAGTTGCAGCGAAGGCGCGGTGATTGTTCCGAGATCCGAACAGCTCGCGAGCCCCCTCTAAGGCGACGTACCAGTGTACTATCTCAAATATCACTTAACACTATGAGCCCGCCTCGACGTCGGTGAGGCCCGTGTGAGCATAGCACAGGCGAACCGGGAATCGGCCGATTGTCACCCTGAGGTCTTCCCAGGCCGAAGGGTCTGGGGAGGGGTCTCTCCCCACCCCAGATGCTTCGCGGAGCCTCAGCATGACATGCTCCGTTGACTTCCACCACAACGTAAGGCTATTTGCGAGACGCTACGCTATGGGGTCATGCCGAGGCGCTGCATTATGGCGGGGAACTCGTCCACGCCCGCGACGGGCCAGACCTCGGGGTAGCTGGCCGTCGTGACCCATGTGGCGTGAAGCGCCTCGAAGAAGGCGTCCTCGTTGGGGGCTTCCAGGATAATGGTAATGGCGCGCCTGGTCATCGAGAAGTACATGCCGATGGGGTTATGGGCCTGCCATTTGCCAATCAACTCCTGGAGCTGCTGAGGGTCCCCCTCCACGTCCGTCCCCGTATCCGGGTCCACCTCGATCTGCACTATGTACTTCATGTTCCCTCCTCCTGCTGTCTGGCTCTGTTAACGCCCTGGTACTATTTCCCACCCACCTGTCCGGGTGGTATCTGGGGGACGACTTCAGCTAACCTGCCTTTTCGTGGTAGACCGGCGTTTCGTCGGTCCGAGGGCGACGCGACCGATTCTATCCCACGGATGAGGTGACGGCAAGGTGGCGACGGCGCGACGGGCCCGGCCCCGGGTGGACGCTACGGTGACGACCAGGTGCCCGTGTCCGGGTCGAAGACCTCTACGGACGATATTGGCAGGGACTGCTGGTCCCGGCCGCCGGTGACGAGGACACGGCCGTCCGGCAACAGGGTGGCGGTGTGGAGGTATCGCGCCTGCGACATGCTAGAGACCTGGCTCCACCGGCCCGTGGCGGGATCGTAGACGTCAGCCGAGGGCCTGGCCACGTCGCGAGTTCCGCCAACCGTAAGCACCCTCCCGTCATGGAGCAGGGTCGCGACGCGGCGAAAGCATGGGACCTCGAGCTTGCCGGCGATGGACCACTCGCCGGTCTCTGCGTCGTACAGCTCGCCCAGCGTTCCCTCTTCGACCAGTACCTTGCCGTCAGGGAGCAGAGTGGCGGTGTGCGAGTACCGGGTGCGGGCCATGGAGTCGGTGGAGGTCCAGGCGCCGGTGGCCGGGTCGTAGAGCTCGGCGGAGTTAAGGAGACCGCCCTGTTTTCCGCCGCCGGCTACCAGCACCCGGCCGTCCTGGAGCAGAGTGGCGGTGTGCCGGAACCTCGCTTGGGTCATGGTGCCGGTGGGCTCCCACGTGGCGTCGGACGGGTCGTAGAGCTCGGACGAGGCGAACTCTCCGCTGCCCGTTACGGCCGAGCCACCGGAGACCAGCACCCTGTCGTCGGTCAGCAGCGTTGCGGCGTGATACCGACGCTCCTGAGCCATCCTTCCGGCAGGAGACCATGTCCCGGTGGACGGGTCGTAGAATTCCGCAGAAGCCAGGCTTTCGTCTGCTCCGATGCCGCCGATCACGAGCACACGGCCGTCGTTCAGGAGCGTCGCTGTATGGCCGGCGCGCGCCTGGGCCATGCTCCCGGTAGTAGACCAGGTACCGGTGTCGGGGCCGTAGATCTCCGCGGAGGCCAGCGTCTCGGTTACGCCGGCTCCCCCCGCCACCAGGACGAGGCCGCCGGGAAGGAGGGTGGCGCTGTGCAGCGCGCGGGCCTCCACCATGCCGGTGGTGGAGGGAGTGGGGCCGGTGGGGATTGGTGCCGCGATGATCGCGACTCGGGCGGACGTGGGGACGGCAGGCGCGCCAGGCGTAGGTGTCGTCCTGAGGACGGGCGTCCGGTCGGGGCTCGCCCGGGGTCCGCCGCAGGAGGCGGCGAGGACTAAGGCGACGGTGAGTACGACGATGAGACGTCTATGCACGTCGCATCAGACGGCCCTCTTCTCGTGCCACAGCCTAGTCGTAAGTCGCCCCGGTGAAGAAGGCTCGGCGCACACCGGTCGACCGTCCATTCGAGAAATCTGGGAACGCACGGGCGATGAGGCACGTCGTCAACGTCATCCCCGCCTGAGATTCCGCGTCGCCACGGACCTGTCTTAGGACCGGTGGCATGCGGGTCTCCTCCTTGTCGGTGAGTCTATAACCCTGTGGACGGGAGCACTAGCCGGGCCAAGGGCCTACTGGGTGTCCAGGGACGGCGACCGGGGTTCCTCCATGATCTGGTGACGTCCGAGGGCGAAGGCCTCCTTCCGGTATATCTGGACGCGGTGTCCGCCGTGGTCGACGATGTACATCGTGCCGTTGTCGTCGACCTTGACCGACGGGGCCTTCCGCAGGCGCTTGGTAGGCGCGAGCGAGGTCATCTCGCGCTGACGTAGAATCTTGAGGTTCTCCTGTATGTAGCGCATGCCGACCTTGCTCAGGGTGGCGTCCCCGATGAACTGGTCCAGGTAGCGGCCTCCGGCGTCGAACTGGGCGACGCGGTTGTTCCCCCAGTCGGCGACGTAGACGTCGCCGTCTGCGTCCACGGCGACGCCGGCCGGCCGGCGGAGCCGGCCGGCGCCGTTGCCGGAGTTG
>JADFHV010000287.1 GCA_022566975.1 Chloroflexota bacterium | reverse complement strand
CCGGCAAGCACTTCGGCGTTCCCGTGTACCAGCTGATGGGAGGCAAGACCAGGGACAAGGCACGGGTCTACTACCACGTCATCGGCGACACCAGGGAGAAGCTGGTCCAGGGGGTGAAGGACGCCAAGGCGCAAGGTTTCACCGCCGTGGGCCATCTGACGCCATTTCTCGACGAGTCCAGAGACGTCCCGCTCTTCAAGACCCACGTCGACAAGATCAGGGACGCAATCGAGACGGTCCGGGCCTACCGTGAGGCGGTCGGTGACGAGGTGGACCTGTGCATCGAGATCCACCGGCGGCTGACGCCTGCCGAGGCCATCGTCCTGGCGCGGGGCATCGAGGAGTTCCACCCCTTCTTCTACGAGGACCCGATACTCCCCGAGAACTTCGACGCCATGGGGCTGGTGGCACAGCACATCGCCATACCAATCGCCACCGGGGAGCGTCTGCACTCGATTCACGAGTTCGAGATGCTGCTGAGGCGCGGCGCCGTCCAGTACGTCAGGCCCGACGTGTGCATGGCAGGCGGCCTGACTCACTCAAAAAAGATAGCGGCTATCGCCGAGGCCCACTACGTGGGTGTGGTGCCCCATAACCCGCTGAGCCCGGTGAGCACCGCGGCCTGCCTGCAGCTTGCCGCCTGCATCCCCAACTTCGCCATCCAGGAGCTGCCCACCGGGGAGCACGAGCCTCCCAAGAGCGAGATAGTCAAGTCAGCGCTCCAGGTCGAGGACGGGTTCCTCATAGTCCCTGACACTCCCGGCATCGGCGTCGAGCTCAGGGAGGACGCGCAGGAGAGACACCCTCCGAGACCCCGTGAGGTCGAGACCCGGTTGCATGTAGACGGCTCGGTGGTGGACCAGTAGCGGGCCGTCCGGCCAACCGGTACCTTGACTACGTAGCCTCCCCCGTCCTATGGTACGCAGCGCGGGAGGCTTACGTTTGCCCAACACAGCCCGCGTCCGGCTACAGACCGGCGCAAAGCCATGAAAGGAACCGCGTCATGTCTTCAAGGATAGAGCCTGAGCTGGCGGACCTGCGGAGTCGCATCCGCCACTCTGCGGCCCACGTCATGGCCGACATCGTCTCCAGGATGTTTCCCGAGGCCAAGCTGGCCATCGGGCCACCCACCGACGACGGTTTCTACTATGACTTCCAGGTGCCCGAGCCCTTCACGCCGGAGGACCTGGAGGAGATAGAGCGGCGCATGAAGGAGGTGATCGCCGAGGACCTGACCTTCGAGTACGCCGAGTATCCCAGGGACCAGGCCCTCAGCATGAACGAAGACGAGCCGTTCAAGGTCGAGGTGATCGAGGGGATCCCCGAGGGGGAGCCTATCTCCACATACCGGCACGGCGACTTCGAGGACCTGTGCGCCGGGCCGCATGTAGAGTCGACCGGCAAGATACCGGTCTTCAAGCTGCTGACCGTCGCGGGCGCCTACTGGCGCGGCGATGAGCGGCGACCCATGCTCCAGCGCATCTACGGCACCGCGTTCGAGTCCCAGGAGGCGCTGGACGAACACCTGGAACGGCTGGAGGAGGCCAAGCGTCGCGACCATCGAGTGCTGGGCCGCGAGCTGGACCTCTTCTCGATACACGATGAGACCGGACCCGGGCTCATCATTTGGCACCCCAAGGGCTCGCGAATCAGAGGCATCGTCGAGGATTTCTGGAAGCAGGAGCACCAGCGCGCCGGGTACGACCTGGTCTACACGCCGCACATCGGCCGGTCCACCCTGTGGGAGACCAGCGGCCACCTGGACTTCTACCGGGAGAACATGTACGCCGCCATGGACATGGACGGGCAGGAGTACTACCTGAGGCCCATGAACTGCCCGTTCCACATACTGTACTATCAGACGGACCTGCGTAGCTATCGTGACCTCCCCATGCGCATCGGCGAGCTGGGGTCGGTCTACCGGTACGAACGGGGGGGAGTCCTGCACGGTCTGCTCAGGGTCAGGGGGATGACCCAGGACGACGCCCACATCTTCTGCCGGCCGGACCAGGTCGAGCAGGAGATCAACGGAGTCTTGGACCTCACGTTCCACCTGCTGAGGAGCTTCGGCTTCGACGAGTTCGGGTTAAGGTTAGCCACGCGGCCCGACAAGGCCGTGGGCGACCCAGATCGCTGGGAGCTGGCCACCGACTCGCTGCGCCGGACGTTGGAGGCGCGTGGACAGGAGTATGACGTGGACGAAGGCGGAGGCGCCTTCTACGGGCCCAAGATAGACGTACACATTCGGGACGCCATCGGCCGCCTTTGGCAGTGCACGACCATACAGTTCGACTTTAACCTGCCGGAGCGGTTCGGCCTGACCTATATCGGCGATGATGGCCAGGAACACCAACCCTACATGATCCACCGCGCCCTCCTCGGGTCGCTGGAGCGCTTCATGGGCGTTCTCATAGAGCACTACGGCGGCGCCTTTCCGACGTGGCTCGCCCCGGTCCAGGCGATAATCATTCCCATCGCCGACCGCCATCACGAGTACGCCGCAGACCTGGAGGCGCAGCTGACGGAGGCGGGTATCCGGGTACACACCGACATCCGTAACGAGCGCATGAACGCCAAGATACGCGAGGCGCAGGTCCAGAAGGTGCCCTACATGCTTGTGGTCGGCGACAAAGAGATGGCGTCCGGGGCCGCGGCCGTTCGTCTGCGGTCCGGCGAGGACCTGGGTCCGTTACCCGTGGAGGAGGTCAAGGCGCACATCCTCGAGGCCATATCCACCAAGAGCTAGCCTGAGTTCTCGGAGCATCCGGCTCGACGCTGTGTGGAGAGCGACCGTTTTCGCCGCGGACGGCGGTGTTGCCTTGGTGGTGGCCGTGTGCTATATTCGGTAGACTCTATTTGGCATCAGTGTGGTGAAAGGATCCCAAAGGATTACCGGGCCAAC
>JADFHV010000018.1 GCA_022566975.1 Chloroflexota bacterium | reverse complement strand
CGAACGGGCAGGAAGACCGCGCTACCGGTCATGGGTCAGCCCTCCTCCCGGTATGGGGTGAACACCGCCGGGGGCTCGTCGGCGTTGTCCAGTGTGACCGCCCTCAGGGCCTCCGCGTTTCCAACTACAGAATCTACGGTCCTCCGCACGTCCTCCAGCTGGTCCTCCGTGAGCCGGTCTCCGTAGCGGCTCTTCACCATCTCGAAAAGGATGTCGGCCTCCGTCTGGTCCGATTGTTGACCGGCCATGATGCTCCTCCAACTGTCGTTGCTTTAGGGATGGGCGGGTAAGGGCGGGTTTCAAACCCGCCCCTACGAATGCCATATCAGCGGTCGGCGCGCCCTTACAGCGTCCGCGTGATCAGGCCGATGAACGCCGAGGCCAGGCCCAGGTACACCAGGAATCCTAGCACATCGGTCGCCGTGGTCACGGCCACGGCGGAGGCGAGCGCGGGGTCGATCCGCAGCGCCCTGAGACCCAGGGGCACGACGACTCCGCTGACGCCCGCCACGACCATGTTGCACAGCATCGCTACGGCTACGATCAACGCCAGGTACTCGCTGCCCTTCCATACCAGCGCGACGACGCCGATCACGAGACCCAGGGCCGCTCCGTGCACCAGCCCGAGACCTATCTCCTTCATCAGGAGACGCCGCATGTTTCCGGGACCGATCTCGCCAAGGGCGATGGACCTTACCATCAGTATCAGCGTCTGGGTACCGGCGATCCCGCCCTGGCCCGCTATGACCGGAAGGAATACCGCCAGCGCCACCGCACGGCCGAGGGTCGACTCGAACAGAGTGATGACCAGCCCCGCCAGAATGGCCGTCCCCAGGTTCACGTACAGCCAGGGCAGGCGGCCCCGGACTGAGGCCCAGAACGGACCGAGGGCCTTCTCCTCCCCGCCGACACCGATCATGCGGAACATGTCCTCGGTAGCCTCATCCTCGAGCACGTCGATCATGTCTTCCAGCTTGAGCACGCCCACAAGCTTCCCAGCATCGTCCGCCACGGCCAGCCTTCTCAGGTTGTACCGCCCCATGAGCCGGGCACACTGCTCCTGGTCGGTGTCGGCAGACACCGAAAAGGCTGATTCGGGCCTGATAAGAAGCGAGATGTGCTGTGTGGGCAGCCCCAGCACAAGCCGTGCCAGGTCGATGGTGCCCCTGAACACCCCATCGTGGTCTACGACGAAGAGATGGGAGACGTCGTCGGGATCGAGCTCCCTCCCGCCACGCCTGACGAATGCCATGGCCTGCGCCACGGTCATCTCCTCTCCGAGGGCGATGAACTCCGGGGTCATCAGGCCGCCGGCCGCGTCGTCCTCGTACTGCAGCAGCGGAGCGACGTCCTCCGGGTCCTTCATGCCGCCCAGCACACTTGCTGCCGCCTCTTCCGGTAGGCCCCGCAGTATGTCCGCCGCAACGTCGGGGCTCGTCTCGTCAAGCACCCGGGACAGCCGTCCGGGCCCCAGTCCCATCGACACATCGACGGCCTCTGTCGGTCCCAGCTCCCCGATGATCGCAGCCAGGCTCCTGGGCGTCAGCCAGCTCAGTAGGTTGGCCCGCGACTCTCGTGGCAGCCGGGCGGTGACGTCGGCCTGGTCCGGAGGCCTGAGTCTCGAGAACCTGACGACGGCCTCCGCCGCCATCTCGCTCTCCAGAAGCTTCCCTATGACGGCGGCCAATTCGTCCATCGCCGCGGAATCGGACACTGGCGAAGATGCGGGTTCCACGGTTTCAGGGTGCTCCATATAACGACTCCATGAGAGTCAACGCGCCCTGCCGGGAGCTCCTCCGCGGCCCGGGCGGCGATGTCTGGTTACGTGCTCCCGCAGGGAGGCGGGAGGTGTGGGCGACCGGCGAGGGCGAGAGCACCCTCTATGCCAGACACAGGATCCGCGCGGCCTTGATCACCCAGGTCAGTACAGGTTCGAGCAGGTCTTTCAGTCTGAAGGCCAGGAACGTCACAACAGCCCCGATCAGAGCGCCTGCAACGATGTCCAGTGGATAATGCACCCCGGCGTAGACCCGCGCGAAGCCATACAGGGCCACCGCCATCAGCAAGACGCTGCCCATCCTGCGGTTCACACTCCATACGGCGGCGGCGATGCCGACGGAGGCGGCTATCGGATTGGCAGGGAACGAGGAGTCGGTCGGCCGGTAGAAGAGCAGCGTGACATCAAGTCCCGCGACGTCGAACGGTCTCGGCCTGAAGTACGTCGCGTTGATGATGAGCACCGATAAGCTGGACAGGCCCATGGAGGTGAGGGCGACGAACAGCCCTATCTGATGGCGCTTTCGGGCCTCCTTGTCCCTGCCTAGGAACCAGAGCCCTACCAGGCTCAGCGCCAGAGTGACCGGAATCAGGTAGTCGCTGACCACCCATTCCATCACATCGTCCAGAGGCGAGAACTCGCCGGCGAGGCCGTTTATCCAGAGAAATAGCTTTTCATCTGCTGTCGCCAATTTCTAGACCAGTACCCAAGGCTAAGCGCGAGGGCCCGCAAATAGTTGGTCTCTCTCAGGGCGTCGAATCCGCCATCGGGTGACGGGTCCTTCCCTTTCATCCGAATGTTGACCAGCGAAGACCCGATAAACGTGACCCAGCCCCCCGCCAGCACACCAAGGAAGAAAAACAGCGCCTGGGTGTTGGCGTCGAGCCCGCCTTCGTAATCGTTCAGGTTCCTCTCATCGGTACTGAAGAAGAGTATGAACGCTGCTACTGCCAGGGCCAGGCCGAGAGCGCGGGCCACGATCGGAGACTTGAAGATGAGCAGGCCGTTCAGCCCGCCGGACGAGGCGGCTATCTGTATGACACCGAGACTGGCAATGAAGACGAGCAGGAAGTAGTCGGTTGCGAGCGTGAACATGGTTCAGCGTTTTTGGGCCCGCCTCCCGTCTGGGCGTCGAAGAGCGGTGTTTGCCTGGTGGCGGCAGATGACGGGCGGCCGTGTCACTCCAGCGGTACGGCGCTGCACCAGTGGGCGTAGTCAGGATTGTCCCCTCTGATGCAGCCCAGGTAAAGCTCCCGCAGACGGGTTGTGATGGGTCCCACCTCGCCATCACCGATGGGACGGTTGTCCAGGTGGCCAACCGGCGTTATATGGGCCGCGGTGCCCGTCAGGAAGACCTCGTCGGCCAGGTACAGCTCGCTCCGCCTTATGCTCCTCTCGACCACCCCCAGCCCCAGCTCGTTCTGGGCCAGCTGGGTGGCCGAGTCGCGGGTTATCCCGGTCAGATTGTTGTCGGCCACCAGGGGCGTGTGGAGGACGCCCTGCGTGATCAGGAACAGGTTCTCGCCAGACCCCTCCGAGACGGTTCCGTCCTGATTGAGCATGATGGCTTCGTCGAAGCCTCCGAGGACGGCTTCCGTCTTGGCCAGTATGCTGTTGACGTAATGGCCCGAGATCTTGACGCGGGGCGGGATGATGGTATCGTCCATCCGCCTCCAGGAGGACGTGCAGCACCGGATGGCTCCTTCGGTCTCGATGTAGGCCCCGAAGGGGACCATCATCAGTGTGAAGTCGCTTTCGAGCTCGTGCAGCTTCAGGTTGGCCACCATCTCCTGGCTCTTATATGCCAGGGGCCGGATATAGATGTCTTCTTTGTACCCGCATCTCTGAATGAGCTCGACGGTCATGTCGCACAGCTCGTCGACGGTGTAGGGTATGTCCAGCATCATGATGCGGCAACCCTGTTTCAGGCGCTCGTAGTGCTCCCTCATCCTGAAGATGAACATCTTTCCCTGGTCTTCGTTCCAGTTCCCGCGGATCCCCTCGAACACCGCCGTCCCGTAGTGCAATGCGTGGGTCATCACGCTCACCTTGGCCTCGGCGACCGGCACGATCTTGCCGCGGAAGAAGGCTAGGGCCTCGGCCATGGGTGGAAACTCCTTTCTTGGGAAAAAAAATTGCCCGCCAATTATAGCCAAACCCGTCCGGCCAGACAATACACGGCTTCCTGACCCGCCGCTACAGTCGTGGCCTTCCAGGGCTCACCTTTACACCCCTCTGTGTGATGTCCTAAACTCTTTACTAGCAGGCCAGCACTCAAAGTTCGGACCGGGAGGTGGGCTATGCCTAGGGGACACGCTCCCAAACGAGAGACGAAGAAGCCCAAAAAGAAGGCCGAGAAGGCCGTCTTGGCCCCTCCGGTGTTCACCTCGGCTGACGTGGAGGTAGTGCGCAAGCGGAAGAAGCCAAGGGAGGAAGAGGAGTAGAGACCCAGACGACTGTAGGGGCAGGTCTCAGACCTGCCCCTACATATTCAGCGTGTATTCGACAGGCCCATGGCCCTATGTGGACTTTTTTGACGAGGAGTCCTCCTCGGTATGCGGGTCTGGCAGCCTGACTATGCAGTAGGACCCGCCGTGGTCGAGCACCTTTTGTATCATCTCGGCCGAGATGCTACGAGGGTTTGGGGTCATCGCCCATCTGTCCTTAAGGACCTGGCTGAGCTCCTCGGACGTCGTGGGCTCGTTTCCCCGGGCCAGAATGACCCTGAACAGCGCCTCCTTCAGAGGCGTATACTCCATCAGATAGTCTTCAGTCTCCGCACAATGCTGGGCGATGCGTTTGATATACGGCCGCGCGTCGGACGACTGTGAGGGCTCTTCCTCGTCGGCCGATCGGCAGGCGTAGCACCTCTTGCTGGCGACAAGCATTGGGAGGGAGCGCTCTCGAATCTCGGCCTCCCTCGCGTCTATCTGGTATCTGGCCGGGGACTGCTCTCCGTCCATCTGGTCTGCGCTCTGCTGCTCCGCCATCAGATCATATCCTCCGGCCAGTCTAGCATCTGCACCTCGACGACCTCGCCCGCATCTTTCTTCGGGACGTCCTCGGGGCAGATGGCCAGCCCGTTGGCGCGGGCCATTGACGTCAGTAGGTTCGAGCTCTGGTGACCGGTGAGTCGCGCGTGATATACGTCGTTCCGTCTGGTCACCACCGCCCTGGCATAGACCCGGCGCCCATCGGTGTTATAGATAGGCTCGTCCAGTATAGCCTTTATTGTCGGTCTGTCCCCTGTGGTCTTGCCCATCATCTTGCGTATGGCGACGCGGCCAAACTGCTCGAACGCCACCAGCGCGCTCACCGGGTTGCCGGGAAGCCCCAGGTGCGGCACCTGTCGGCCATCCCCGGCGTTCAGCATCCCGAAGGCCAGCGGCTTCGCCGGCCTCATCCTCACCGCCCAGAAATCTATCTGTCCGTATCTCGCCAGGACATCCTTGACCATGTCGTAGTCGCCCTTGGAGACCCCGGCCGTCGTTATGAGCATATCAGATGCAAGTCCCTCCAGAAGCTTCGCGCCGACGGCGTCGATATTGTCCCGGGCTATACCCAGCTTTCTGGGCACGCCACCGTACTTGAGGACGGCTGCCGCCACGCTGTAGCTGTTGCTGTCGTATATCTTGCCAGCGGCGTGAGGGTCCCCAGGCTCCATGAGCTCGTCACCGGTCGATAGGATAGCCACTACCGGACGCCGTGTCACCCTCACGCGGTCGTGGCCCAACGAGGCCAGCACGCCGACCTCGGCGGGCCGTAAGGTGGTCCCTTTCGTCAGCACCCGCTCTCCGTCCCTTACGTCCTGTCCTGACGGGCGAATATCGGCGCCCCGTTCTACCTCCACCCTGATCGCGATTCGGCCCAGGTCCGCACCCGATGACCGTCGGTCGGCCTCGTCCGTATCCTCGAAGGGCACTACCGCGTCGGCCCCCTCGGGAATCGGTGCCCCGGTCATGATGCGCACCGCCGTGCCCAGGGTCACGCGGTCAGCGGGCAGCTCTCCGGCGGCCACCGATCCGATGACGTTGAGGTCCACCGGCGCCCCGCTCGACGCCCCCTTGAGGCTGGCGGACAGCACGGCATACCCGTCCATGGCCGAGTTCGCCAGCGGGGGGATGTCGAACCCGGCGACCACGTCCTCGGCCAGTACCTGTCCCAGGGCCTCGAGGAGGGGCGTCTCTTCTGCCTCAAGCACGTTGAAGAAGCTCAGGATCCGGTCCCGCGCCTCCTCGACGCTCAGCATCGCCTCGTGGTGGTGTCGGTGCCCGTGTTGAGCCACGGTTGTCATTACACCTCTATTCGCGTATCAGGCCTGCGGTATCTTGGCCGAGGCCACGGCGACGATCTCTTCCGCGTAGGCGAGGGCCTGCAAGCCCTCTTCCTCCGTGAACGACTCGAACGGGACCGCCGGCGGCGGCAAGGCGTCCGGGTATCTCGTGGACAGGTAGTACTTGTCCAGGACCTTCCCCTGGTTCAGCAGGGTAAGGAAGTCCCCGTCTTCTTTCCCGCACTCCGCTACCAGCTCCCCTATGGAGTGTATACGGACATCCCTTCTTCCTCGGCCGTACAGAAACGCCTTCAGGGCAAGCTGCGCGGTCTGCTCGGCCTCGAAGCATACCTTCGACCAGAGGCTGTTCTCCAACAACGTGCGAGTCACCTGCAGGTTGTGCTCGGCTTCAGCGAGCCACCGTCTCGCGCTCTCCAGGGGTCTTTTCATACAGGACCTTTCCGTCCCTGAGGGCCTCCGCAATGAAGGGGATTCCTTCGGCGACCATTGTGTCGAGCTCCTCTGGAGTGTATACGAAGATGTCCGCGGAGATCCCAGCGGGAACAAGCGCCCCGGCCGTCACCAGACGCTGGACGAACCTCTCCTCCGTCTTCTTGATGACGATCATGTCTATGTCGCTCCGCTCGTCGGCGTCTCCGCGCGCCGCCGAACCGAAAAGGATAACCCTTTCGGGCTCGTAAGCCATAAGGCCCTCTAATACTCTCGCGATGGCGGACGACAGACGACCTTTGCCCTCAAGTGGCATCGGCCAACGCCTCCCCGCAACCAGGGCAGAACTTCGGTGCCCTCGCTGACGTCAGCTCCTCGCCGCAGGACGGGCAGAATCCGGACGAGCCGACGGGCTGGGACACTTCCTTCTTGTCGACGATGACCCCCTCACCTTGCTTGATCGCGCCGGCCGCAAGCACGTCACCTTCGACGGTGGTCCGGCTGTGGTCAACAGGGCCCTCGTAGACGGTGCCGACGCTGACCGTCGTCGGCGAGGCCGGTTCCACCTCCATGTGCTCCGTGCCGGTGATTCGTTGCCCAGGTCCATTGACGTCGTCGAAGGTTATCGCCCAAGACACTGGCACGCCGCCCGAAGCGCTCGGGACGATACTAAAGGCCCACGGTACGGATTCGCCTGCACCGAGCTCAAAGGCGAGCCGCGTGTGCTGCTCGTTCACCAGTGCGGGGCTGGACAGAGTGAGAGACAGATTGACGGCAGGCCCTTCTCCGTGGTTAGCGACACTGCCTGCCAGCGAGGAGACCACTCCAACCATTGGCGGTGGCTCCGCAGTGAACGACTCCATCGTTATCTGGGACCTCTGAGTGACGCCAAGGCGCTCCAACGCCTGCGCAGCAAAGCCGCGCACATCCTCGTCTGAATCTGCTAGGGCTTTTATAAGGGCCGGCACGGCGGACTTGTCGCCTAGCCCACCCAGCGCCAGCGCTGCAGCCCGGCGCACATGTTCGTCTGAGTCTGACAGGGCGTTGATGAGCGCGGGCACCGCGGACGTGTCGCCCAGCTTGCCCAGCGCCTCTGCGGCCCAGCGGCGCACCACATCTTCCGAGTTCCAGAGAGCTTTGATGAGCGCAGGCACGGACGTGTCGAGCTGGTCCAGTGCATAAGCAGCGGCCTCGCGTACATATTGACGTGAGTCCGAGAGGGCTTCTGTTAGGGCAGGCATGGTGGACGTGTCGCCCAACTTGGCCAGTGCATGAGCAGCAACCGTGGTTGCTACCTGATCTCTGCCCGAAAGTTGCCTTATGAGCCGGTCCACCTCTGCTTTGTCTGCCATGTCCCGTGCCTCCCGCTGCGGTGGTCACTCGTGTATTGTACGCGTCGGCCTGAAGGCCGAGCGCACCAGCTCCGTAAAGGGGAACTCGTTACAGGTGCTCTGGCCGTTTACGGCCGAGCGAGACATCCACTCTATTCCAAACCGCCGCGTTTTTTCTGGTCCCGAATGTATCTAACAACGTTGTCGTACTGTGCCGCGGACTTGATCCGGGTTTCATAATAACCGGCGTTCCACAGGTGGCCGCCCAGGTCGAACCAAAGGTCCGGGTACCTGGCACTGAGTTGTCTCGATGCACGCCCCTTCAGAAGGTTCATTGCTTTGGGCAATGGCGTCTGTGGCGCAGGCCTGACGAGAAGGTGTGCGTGTGACGGCATGAGTTCAAATGCTATCAGCTCGATATGCCACTTGGCGGCGGTCTCCACGAACGATGCCCTAACCAAGTCCTCGTACTCCGAGTTGAGGAAGACTTTCTTGTGCCTGAACGTGTGTGTGTTGACGTGATATATGGGCGGGTGCAGGGCAACCCCAGCCCGCAATGTTCGCGCTTGGACCTGAAGAGCCCGCCCTGAGCTTGTCGAAGGGGCCAGAGTACCCTCGTTGGTGCGCTCGGCCTTTAGGCCGACGCGGGGTACGTTACTCACCAGTGCCACCCGTGTAGCTCAAATACGGATTCTCCTCACCCCCGCAGGGAGGCTCCTACTTCGCGCTCGAGTTGGCGCAGGATGCTATCTTGCGCCTGGTCCACCTGCTCGGACGTCAGGGTGCCTTCGGTCGACTGGAACGTTATCGCGTATGCGACGGACTTCTTGCCCGCGGGTACCCCTTCGCCGGAGTAGACGTCGAAGGGCGCGCTTCCCACGACCAGACCGTGTGCCTTGATGATAGCCTGGATCCTGGCGGACGGTACGTCCTGGTCTACGATCAGCGCCAGGTCGCGGTGGGACTGTGGGAACCGGCTGGTGCTCCTGTAGGACCGGCCCGCCTCCGACATCGCGGTCGCAAGGGACTCGATATCTATCTCGAATAGGGCTACCGGACTCTGTCCCAGATCGAACCTCGCCCGCACCGTTGGGTGTACCTCGCCTACCACACCGATGGCGGTGCCACCGCAGGACAGACGCGCCGTCTTGCCTGGGTGGAGAATGGCATCGTCGGCCTTCTCGTACTCTACCTGCAGGCCCAGGGCGCTGAAGACGCTCTCCAGCACACCCTTGGCGTCGAAAAAGTCCATCTCCCCGGTGGGCACCCGCCACGACGGTAGGAACCGCGGGCCCGAGAGGGCGCCCGCCAGCATCTCTCTCTCCTCGGGTAGGTCTCGCTCCCTGGCCTCATCCCGGGGCAGGAAGACACGCCCCACCTCGAAGATCCTGATCCCGCCCGCCCCGATGGTCTTCCTGTTCGACGCCAGGGTGCTCAGCACGGAGCCTCGGAGGCTCGTGCGGAGGTACTCCTGCTCGCCGCTCATAGGGTTGGTGACCCTCAGTGGTTCGGCCACGTCATCCAGGGCTTGGACCGCCTTCAGCGTCTCCAGGCTCGTAAGATTATATGAGATGATCTCCTGCATCCCGGCGGCGGCCAGCAGGTCCCTGACCTGCTCTCTCAGGCTCCTCTGGGTCTGTGGCTCGTGGTGGGGTATCGGCGCGGAGAGCGTCGTCATGGGGATGTTGTCGTACCCTGTGATGCGGGCCACCTCTTCGATCAGGTCGTCCTCGATGGATATGTCCGAGCGCCAGTACGGGACTGTGACCCACAGCGGGCCGTCCGAGCGGTCAATACGGTCCAGTATCATCTCGGGCTCTGAGCGCTCGAAACCGAGCGAGCTAAGAACTCCCTCGACCTCCGACATCTCGTAGTCCACGCCCAGCACCTTCTTGATGCGTTCCCGGCTTATCCTGACGGCGGGCCGTTCTTTCTCTCCAGGGTAGAGGTCGATGATTCCTTGAGCCGCCTCTCCACCCGCGATCTCGAGAATTAGCTGCGTCGCCCGCCGCAACGCGAGCGGCGCTAGCTCGGCCCGGATGCTTCGCTCGAAGCGGTGCGACGCCTCGGTGTTGAGCCGCAGGGCGGAGGCGGTGCGCCGGGTGTTGACCGGGTCGAAGTTGGCCGACTCCAGGAGCACCGACGTGGTGCCCTCGTGCATCTCTGTGTTGGCACCACCCATCACGCCCGCAAGGCCCACGGCATCCTCTGCGTCGGCGATGGTGAGCATGGGCGGCCCCAGGGTGCGCCTCTCGCCGTCCAGGGTCACCAGCACCTCGCCGGCGCGCGCCGCCCTCACGATGATAGTCCTCTCCTTGACCCCGCCGAAGTCGAAGGCGTGGAGCGGTTGGCCGTACTCCAGCATCACGTAGTTGGTTATGTCGACGATGCCGTTGACGGGCCGCTGGCCCGCCCTGACGAGGGCGTCCTGCATCCACCGGGGGGATGGTCCCATCTTCACGCCCGTAATCAGGCTGGCGGTGTACCGGTAGCAGAGCTCCGGATCGGCGATCTCGACCCGGACCTGGTCCTCGATAGGCCGCCCGTCCTCTGGGTACGAAAGGTCCGGCTCAGTCACGGTCTGCCCTGTCAGGGCGGCCGCCTCGTGGGCGACACCGAGAATGGCCAGGCAATCGGGCCGGTTGGGGGTCACCTCGATGTCCAGGACGACGTCTCCCAGGTAGTCCGCCAGCGGCGTGCCTACAGGCGCGTCGTCGTCCAGCACCAGGATGCCCTCGTGGTCCTCACCCAGGCCAAGCTCCAGCGCCGAGCAGACCATCCCGCTGGAGGGCACGCCCCGTATTCGTGCCGATTTCAGAGGCTCCACCTTCCCGGACCTAGTGCTAAAGAGCCGGGCCCCCTCACGGGCGAAGGCGATCTTCTGTCCGCCTGCCACGTTGGGTGCGCCGCAGACCACCGTCATCGCCTCATCGTTGCCCAGGTCGACCGTCGGCAGCGTCAGCCGGTCGGCGTTTGGGTGCCGGTCCACCTTGACGACCCGGCCAACCAGCACCTTGTCCCGGTCCCAGTCCCCGCCGATCTGCTCCACCTGACCGACCTCCACGCCGGCCATGGTCAGGCGGTGTGCCAGCTCCTCGGGCGGCAGCACAATCGGCACGTACTTCTTGAGCCAGGACAGCGGTACTCTCATATATCGCCTCAGGGGGACAACGGGCCGGCAGTTCGCCGGCCTAGAACTGCTGCAGAAAACGCAGGTCGTTGGAGTAGAAGAGGCGTATGTCCTCTATGCCGTGCTTGAGCATGGCGATACGCTCGACCCCTATGCCGCAGGCGAACCCCGTGTAGACACTGGAGTCGTATCCGACTCCCTCCAGCACGTTGGGGTGCACCATCCCTGCGCCCATGATCTCGATCCACCCGGTCTCGCCGCATATGCGGCATCCATCGCCGTTGCAGGCGAAACAGTCTATTGCCATGTCGACGCCCGGCTCCACGAAGGGGAAGTAGTCGCAGCGGAAGCGGACCCGTCGCTTCTCCCCGAAGAGCCGCCGGGCGAACTCGAATAGAGTCCCCTTCATGTCGGCGAAGGTGATGCCCTCGTCCACCGCCAGCCCCTCCACCTGGTGGAAGTGCCACTCGTGGGTGGCGTCCGTTGCCTCGTATCGGAAGACCTTCCCGGGCACGACGACCCTAATGGGCGGCTGAGTCTTCTCCATCACGCGGGCCTGCATCGGCGACGTGTGGGTACGCAGTAACATGGGGTGCTCCCCGTGCTCGTCTGTGTGGTCGATCCACAGTGTGTTGAACATGTCCCTGGCGGGGTGGTGCTTGGGGATGTTGAGCATCTCGAAGTTGTAGTGGTCCCACTCCACCTCCGGCCCCTCCACCACCTGGAAGCCCAGGGAGACGAACACGTCGCAGATCTCGCGCATGGTGCTAGTCGTCGGGTGCAGCCCTCCCGACGGCGCCGGCCAGCCGGGAAGGGTCACGTCGACGGCATCGGTCTCCAGCTCGCTGGAAAGCCGGGCGTCGTTGAGGGTCCGCTCGCGCTCCGCCAGGGCTTGCTCCAGCAGGCCCTTGACCTCGTTCGCGACCGAACCGACCCTGCGCCGGTCGTCGGGAGGCAGCGAGCCCACGCTACGAAGCACCCGGGTTAGCTCGCCCTGGCGTCCCAGATAAGCGACCCGCCACGCGTCGAGGCGCTCCAGGCTATCGATCGCGCCCAGCTCTTCCAGGGCCTTGGACTTGATCTCTTCGATTTCGGGTGCGCTGGTGACTCCGCTCATCCGCTACCTCGTGAAGGAACAGGGAGGGAGAACTCATTATAGGTTTGGCCTCTGGAAGCGGTCAAGGAGCCTCTGCGGGCTCGCGAACAAGGCGAGACGTGTTGACAGCCCTCGTCCGTGTGCCTATATTCTCGCTAAATCCGGGGAGTCCCCTTGCTCGTCAATCTCCCGCCCGATGGCGGCACGAACCCCTTGAAAATGCCTGACTCAGAGATCGTCATAGTCGGTGGCGGTATTGCCGGAGCATCTGCCGCCTTCCACCTGGCCCAGCATGGACGGAGCGTTACCCTTCTGGAGCGAGGAGAGATCGCCTCAGAGGCCTCCGGGCAGAACATGGGCGGCCTGGGCGGCGCGGGCTGGGGGAACATGCCTGACCTGGACTCCTACCTGACCATGGGCAGCCTGGAGATCTTCAAGGGCCTACAGCTCGACATGGGCTACGACGTGGAGTTTCGCCAGTCTGGGTCGCTGACCGGCATCCACACCGAGGAGCAGTACGACTACATCCGAGACAGGGTGCTCTGGTTGAAATCCAGCGGCTACGAGGGAGAGCTTCTGACTCCCCGAGAGGCCCGCGCCCTCGAGCCCGAGGCCAACCCCGGCCTGCTGGGCTACATGTACGCTCCGATGAGGGGTCAGGCCGATCCGGTCAAGTCCACCCGGGCGTTCGCGGAGGCGGCCCGGAAAGCGTCGGCGACCATCAGCACGGGCCAAAACGTGACGTCTATCACTTCTCAGGGCGACCGTGGTTATACCCTTCAGACCCAGTACGAAAAATACACCTGCGAGACACTGGTGATTGCGTCCGGCGCCTGGTGCGGCCCTGTGGGCCAGATGCTGGGCCTGCGAGTCCCCATCGTTCCGGTGCGGGGCCAGATGTGGGCCACCGCGAGCCTGCCTCCGCTTATTTTCCATCTCATATCCTCCGCCGAATCCAGCTTCGCGTGGAGTCGGGACGACGGCTCCAACGATACATCTCCCCCGGATTTGACCCACAGGGAAGACATGCGACTCACAAGACATCTTTACGGACGGCAGCGCAAGAGCGGCGAAATCATCTTCGGAGGTGACCGCCAGGACCTGGGCTACAAGACGGACCCCGACGCCACGGGCATCGAGACTAACCGAGGCCACGCCTCGGAGGTCGTCCCTCTGGTGGCCGGCCTACCCATCGCCCGGACCTGGGCCGGGCTGATGCCCTTCACCCTGGACGGGGACCCGATCATCGGGAAGATTCCCCTGCGCGACAATCTCTACATCGTCAGTGGCCTGGCATCGTCAGGCTTCGGGAAGGGCCCTATGGCCGGCAAACTGGTGGCAGACTACATCCACACCGGGCACATGCCTCACGTCCTGGCCGAATCAGACCCTGCGAGGTGCGTCACCGAGGCCGTGTGAGACCCGTTGGTCTGGCCTCTCGAAGCGGTCAAGGAGCCTCTACGGGCTCGCGAACAAGGCGAGACGTGTTGACAGCCCTCGTCCGTGTGCCTATATTCTCGCTATATCTGGACGCCGTCACCCCCGCCAATGAAGCTGATGCCACAGATGCTCCTGGGACTCGTGACCCTGGCCGCCATCGCCGGGGCAGTCCTCTTGCTCGTCAGGAGCTCGTCCGACGGCGGCATCGAGATCGTCCTCCCGGAGCCCACGGTCACGCCCGTGGTAGAGCTCAAGGCGTACATCAGCGGGGCGGTACGAAATCCCGGCGTCTACGATGTCAATGAGGGAGACCGCCTGGTCCAGCTCGTAGAGGCGGCCGGCGGCGTTACGGACGACGCCGACCTTTCGGCCGTCAATCTCGCCGCGAAAGTCAGGGACGAGGACCACTGGCATATACCCCGGCCCGGTGAGACAGCCGCCGCCGGGTCCCCCGCAAGTCCCTCCGCACAGAGGAGTCCGTCCGTGTCCGGGAAGATCGATATCAATACCGCCGA
>JADFHV010000286.1 GCA_022566975.1 Chloroflexota bacterium | reverse complement strand
AAAGGCTTCGGTTCATCACCGGCGTACAGCCGCCCGACTGCATCACCAGGGCATTATGTTTGGGTCGCATGTTCGTCCCTATCTCCGTAGGGGCGGGTTTTAAACCGCCCTCCGGTCTCTATGAACGTGAAGAGAACGCGACGGCCGACGGACATGGGGCCTACTATAGAATCTCCACATGGTCCCGACAAGCTAGGACGCTGCTCTTGACAGCGCGCTCGTCCGACGCTATATTTGCCTGGAAATTGGTCAGGCCACCTGACCTAAATAGGTGCCCCAACTGCTTAAAGCCGTCAAGAAGACCCGCATCCCCGAAGAGATCGTCCAGCAGATACACCAGCTCATCCGGGATGGCGTGCTGGCCCCGGGCGACCGGCTTCCCCCCGAGCGGGAGCTGGCCCAGCAGTTCAGCGTCAGCCGGGCGTCGGTCCGTGAAGCCATGCGTCTGCTGGACATGAGCGGCCTCGTCCTCGTTCGACCGGGCGCCGGCACGTTCATCACAGAGGACACCGTCGAGGCTATCGTCCAGGCTTTCTCGTCCATGCCTTCGAGGGAGGCCGATGCGGCCTCGGACGTATTCGAGATGCGGCTTCTCCTGGAGCCCCAGGTCGTATCCCTGGCAGCCGACAGGGCCACGGAGGCCGATATCCGCCGCATGAAGGAGACACTGGACAGGCAGGAGGATGACATCGCGGCCGGCGGGACCGGCGTCGAGTTCGATTCCCAGTTCCACTACGCCATTGCCGACGCTGCCAAGAACTCGGCACTCGTGGCAGTGACCCAGGCCATCTCCGACATCCTGAGCCAGAGCCGCGAGCCCTCGCTACAGTCGCCAGAGCGGTCCCGGCTCTCCCTTCAGTCCCACCGGCGCATACTCGCGTCCATAGAGAGCGGGCAGAGCCAAGAGGCTGAACGGGCGATGATCGAGCACATCTCTGGGATAGACCGGCAGGTCCACAACCTCTCTACACCAATCGGGCGCGTGGAGCGTGGCAAAAGGTAACCCGACCCAATCCACGGACGGAGGCAGGCATGGCAGTCACGGCCGTTGAAGTAGTCTACAGGGGGATATTCCAGAAGTCGCTGTCCCGGAATATCTGCAGGACCATCGTCCTGGCCTCCCGCAAGGAGGGCAAGATCGGCACCGCCTTCGGGCGGTACGGGGACTCTCCCGAGCGCAACGGCATCCCGGCCAAGTACTTCGCGGTAGTCGCGGACGACGCCGATGAGCTCCAGGAGACGCTGGCGCAGTATGAGCCCAAGGCGGTCGAATGCACCATCGTGGTCGACGACACGCTCTGTAAGGGTGTGGAGTCCTGGGCCTGGTACGGTCTCCAGCCCATCAACGAGCTCACCGTCGAGGGAGGTACCGTACTCGTCACGTCAATCCAGTCGGCCGCCGATCTGATGGAGGACATCCACGTTAAGGACGTGCCCTACAACCTGGCGATCGTCAACGGGGCCAAGAGCTTCTCGGGCCTGTGGGTCTACAAGGACGACCACACCGACGTCCGCATCCTCGGCGCGCTGGCCCGGGTCTGTCCCAATCTGGTGGGTCTGCGCGCGTACCAGGAGACCATTCTCGATCAGTGGGACGACCAGCTCAAGGTCGGCTCGGCGGAGCGGGCCCACGACCGCGTCCGCGTGACGCCCGTGGAGCCGGGCCAGGGCAACACTGAGGAGCCCTTCAGGTTCGACCAGCCCGGCTGGAAGCAGATGGAAGAGGCCATAGTGATACGCGGGGTGGCGGTCGGTGGCGGCTTCCGTGGAGGCGAAGGCGGCTTCGAGCCGGTCCGCAGCGACGTGTTCAGGAAGTGGTCGACGCGGACGATGAGGCCGGTCGTCAACTTCGAGACCTGCACCAAGTGCACGCTCTGCTGGCTGCAGTGCCCCGACTCGTGCTTCGACGTTACGCCTGATGGCCTCTACGACTCCGACATGGAGTCGTGCTGCGGCTGCGGCGTCTGCGAGGAGGTCTGCCCCGTCCCCGACTGCATCACCATGGTCAACGAGGAGTCGTTCTCCGACAACTCCAGCCAGTACGAACACTGGCAGCGGGACAGGGACGGCTACATGAAGTGGTTGGACGAAAAGATCGGCGTCGCGAAGGCTGAGAAGGGCGACGTTGGCCGGTCCCACGGCTTCCACCAGTGGGGCGAGTACGAGAAGCAGGTAGAGATCACGGGGGTTGGCGATGACGACTGAAGTGAAGCCCGCCCTTGAGCGGGAGGAGCTGATAAGCGGGTCTGAGGCGATTGCCATCGCCTGCTCTCTGGCGGACGTCGACGTCATAACGGCGTATCCCATCCGGCCCTACGACACGGTCATGCAGTATGTGTCTAAGCTGGTGGCGGACGGCGAGATGAAGTGCGAGTACATCGTGGCGGAGAGCGAGCACTCCCAGTTCGAGATGGTCAAGCACGCCTCGGCGGTCGGAGCCAGGGTCTTCACCGGCTCCAGCGGCGTCGGCTGGTTCTACGCCTTCGAGGCGCTGGCCGTTACCTGCGGCCTACGGCTCCCTGTAGTCGCCATGGTCGGCAACCGCGCGCTGGACGACCCCGGCGCCTTCGGCTGCGAGCACAACGACGCGCTGGCGGTCCGCGATCTAGGCTGGATGCTGAACTGGGTCGACACGGCGCAGGAGGCCCTGGATACCGCTTTCATGGCCTGGCGTGTCGCGGAGGACTCTCGCGTTTTTCTTCCGTGTGCCATTAGCACCGACGGCGCCTTTCTGACCCACTCGCAGCAGATCGTGAAGATTCCCGACAAGTCGCTGGTGGACGAGTTTCTTCCTCCTTACGACAGGGGAGACTTGGTCCTCCATCCCGACAATCCGATCACCATCGCGCCACAGGTCAACGAGGACTGGCTGATGGAGATCCGTAGGCAGACCGACGAAGGCATGCGGAACGCTCGT
>JADFHV010000017.1:10413-14344 GCA_022566975.1 Chloroflexota bacterium | reverse complement strand
GGGGCGTGAAGAGGTCAGGAGCTCGGCATCGTAGACAGGAAGCCCGTACTGGTTAGTGAAACGGGCCTTCTTGTCATCGGGCAGCTCAGGGAGGCCAGCCCTGATGGCATCTATCACCGAGGCGTCTATCACCACCGGCGGCAGGTCTGGCTCCGGAAAATATCGGTAGTCGGAAGCGTACTCCTTGGTCCGCTGCGAGACCGTGACGCCGCGGTCCTCGACCCATCCGCGGGTCTCCTGGACGATTCTCTCGCCCTCTTGGGCCTGCCGGGTCTGACGCAGGGTCTCGTATTGCAGGGCGCGGTATACGGAGCGGAAGCTGTTCATGTTCTTGACTTCCACCTTGGTCCCGAGCTCACTGGCCCCCGCGGGTCTGATGCTGATGTTGGCGTCGCAGCGGAAACTCCCTTCCTCCATGTTCGCCGTGCTCACCTGTATGTATCGAAGGATCAAGCGAAGCTTGGTCAGGTAGCTTCGTGCCTCCTCGGGGCTCCGCATGTCGGGCTCGCTCACGACCTCCATCAGGGCCACACCGGAGCGATTGATGTCCAGGAGGCTGTACCCCTCGCCGTGTTGCTCGTTCCTGTGGAGCAGCTTGGCCACATCCTCCTCCAGGTGCACCCGGGTGATGCCTACCCTGGTGGTCTGGCCGTCGGTCTCTACCAGAAGGCTGCCATCGGTAGCGATGGGCTGGTCGTACTGGGATATCTGATAGCCCTTCATGAGGTCGGGATAGGGGTAGTTCTTGCGATCAAACTTGGTGCAATGGGCGATGGTGCAGTCCAGGGCGAGCCCGGTCCGTACCACCAGCTCCACCGCCTGCTTGTTGATCACAGGCAGGACGCCGGGCATGCCCATACACACGGGGCATACGAAGGTGTTGGGGGAGGCGTCCTGGTAGTCTGCGCTACAGCCACAGAACATCTTGGCTCTGGTGAGCAGCTGAGTGTGGACTTCCAGTCCTATGACCGCCTCATACTCCATGACAAACGTGTATGTGTCCTGGGGGCAGCATTGATCTGGCCGCGCCAGTTGTCAAGTATAGGAGAGGAAAAGCGGCTTTGACAAGCGGGCCGTTACCTTTGTAGTGTCGTATCCGGGTCGCTTCCGGGTTCCTCATGGCCCGTCAGGGGCCGTTATCGGCCGTCGGCCTCGTAGCCGTTGCCATCGGGCCAGGCTCCCTCCCCGATGAGCGGGACGAACCGGCATGGCACCAGGGTGCGTACGGCGAAGCCATCGGCCGTCCTGGTTATCTTCATCAGGTCCTGGGCCTGTTTCGAGCCGACAGGTATCACGAGCCTCCCGCCCACCACCAGCTGGTCCACCAGCTCTCGCGGGATCTTGGGGGCTCCCGCTGCGACCACGATGGCGTCGTATGGAGACTCGGAAGGCCATCCCAGCTCGACAGCGGCGTCGTGAACGACAACGTTTTCATAGCCCAGGGCCGCCAGCCGCTCCCTGGCCTTGTGGGCCAGGGTCCTGATGCGTTCGATGCTTGTGACCTGGCGGGCCAGCTCGGCGAGCACCGCCGCCTGATACCCGCTACCCGTGCCTATCTCTAGCACCCTGTCCGTACGTCGTAGCTCCAACTCGCTAACCATCATGGCCACGATGTAGGGCTGGGAGATGGTCTGGCCGTTGCCTATGGGCAGGGGAACGTCCTCGTATGCCACGCTGGACGTGGACTCGGGAACGAATTCCTCCCTCGGCACGCGCTCTATGGCGCCAATGACCTTCTGGTCTCCCACGTCGTTGCGCAGGCGCTCCAGCAAGCGGCGTTTGGCGTCCTGTAGCTGTTGGCCCTCCATGATGGTTGGACACCGAAAGGAGTCGTGAAACGGCAGGATCCAGTCGCTTTATACCATATGCTCCCGGTCGCTGCATTGCGGACGGAGGCCAGGGTGTCCCCTTGGTTTCGGCCTCGTTGACGAGCGTCGCACCCCATGCTAGTCTAGCGAATGGGGCTGAGTCCCGTGGCGCTGGGCTGGAAGGCCGTGCAAGAGGCCGGTGAAGAGCCGCATGGGGAGGGCTATGGTTTCGGACCTTGACGCAGTTGACCGCGAGCTACTGAACATCATCCAATCGTCGTTTCCGTTGGCGGAGGCACCGTTCGACGAGATTGGGAACCAGCTCGGGATCGGACCGACGGAGGTCGTCACCCGCGTCCAAGTCCTCAAAGACAAAAACGTGCTGCGTCAGATCAGCGCCATCTTCGATACACGCAAGCTCGGTTACAAGACGGTGCTGGTCGCGATGCGTTACCCGCCGGACCTTCTGGACAAAGGCGCCCGCGTCATCAACGAGCATCCGGGTGTGAGCCACAATTACGCCCGTAATGGGGCCTTTAACCTGTGGTTTACGCTGGCGGTGCCCCCTTACGAGAGCCTGGAGGAGACGATCGAGGAGATGGCGCAGACGACAGGGGCGGAAGGCTATCGGCTGATGCCGACGATCAGATTCTTCAAGATCGGCGTAAATTTCGATATGGTGAAGGAAGAGGGTGCGGCAGACGAGTACTACAGTCCCGATGGCTACGGCCAGAGTCCGGACGGCGACTTCAACCGGGTAGAGCCGGTCACCGATTCGGAGATCGAGGCGATCAAGGAGCTGCAGGAGGACTTGCCGATGGAGCCGCATCCGTTCGCGCCGATGGCGGAGCGCCTCGGAATCACCCAGCAGGAGCTCTTTGGACTGGCCGATTCGTTCAAGCAACGAGGGGTGATGAGGCGCTATAGTGGCGTGCTGCACCACCGGCGCGCCGGATTCAAGTCCAACGCTATGGTGGTGTGGAAGGTGCCCTCCGAGCGTTCAGTGGAGGTCGGCAAGGTCATGGCCAGCTCGCCGTGGGTGACCCACTGCTACGAGCGGCCCACATTCCCGGACTGGCAATACACCCACTTCACGATGATCCACGCGACTTCGCAGGAGAAATGCGAAGAGGTCGCCCGTGAGATCTCCGGCGCGACGAACATCGACGATTACATGCTTCTGTACAGCACCCGGGAGTACAAGAAGACTCGGGTGCGGTACTTCGTATAGGTCAGCGCTGGGAGGGCAAGTGCCGAACTACTACCCGGTTTTCATCAACGTCAAGGACCGTAGATGCGTCGTGATCGGCGGGGGCGCCATCGGTGAGGAGAAGGTGCGCAGGCTGTTGGAGTGCGATGGCGGTGTGGTCGTCGTCAGCCCGGAGGTCACGCCGGGGGTGCGAGAGTTGGCCGACGCCGGGGAGGTCACCTGGTTTCGGAGGGAGTACCAGCCCGGCGATCTCGAGGGGGCGATCCTGGCAATAGCGGCCACCGACGACAACAGCGTCAATAGGCGTATCGCCAAGGAGGCGGAGGAGCGCAACGTTCTGTTGAACGTGGTAGACGTGACGCACCTGTGCACCTTCATCGCTCCTTCGGTGGCCCGTCGAGGCTCGGTCACCGTCGCCACCTCTACCAGCGGCGCCAGCCCCGCGCTGGCCCGCATGTTTCGAGAGCGACTGACCGCCAGCCGACTCCTGGAATACGCCGACCTGGCCCCCCTGCTGTCAGAGGCGCGTACCGAGCTGATGAGCAAGGGAGTCAAGGTCGCTCCCGACCACTGGCAGACCTGCATCACCGAGGAGCTGCTGGACATGGTCCAGGCAGGCCGCAGCGACGAGGCAAAGCGGACCCTCATGTCCGACCTGCTGAACGGGCACGTCGCCGCGAGCGATTAGCCGCGGCTACACCGCTCGATTCGGCCGCGGTCGGCGAGCTGGACCTGCATCAAAAGACCACCCTCTTCGTGGAGAACCTCTGCTCCCATGACTGACGCGACTGACGTAAGGGTCGGCTCCAGGTCGAGCCCTTCAGGCTCCAGGCCCACGGGGGTCCCATCGCAGTGGAAACTGTACTGATGGATGTCGCCACCTCTCACCCTGAAAATGTCCAGCACGTAGGCT
>JADFHV010000017.1:0-10404 GCA_022566975.1 Chloroflexota bacterium | reverse complement strand
GATACTGGGCCCTTTACGGGCCCACTACCCGAAGCGACGCTTCGTCGTCGTTCCCGTTACCACCCGGGGGGACCGTAGAAAAGACGCTCCACTTCTGAGCCTGGGAAGAGGCATGTTCGCCGAGGAGATCGAGCGGGCGCTGCTCGATGGCGAGATTGATTTTGCCGTCCACAGTGCCAAGGACGTGCCGTCCGATCTGCCCGATGGCCTGACCCTGGCTACTTTTGGGGAGCGCAAGGACCCACGGGACGTCATCGTCACGGCGTCGGGCCGCACGTTGGACGAGATGCCCGCGGGCGCGCGTCTGGGCACCAGTAGCCCGAGGCGCACGGCGCAGATCAAGGTGCTGCGCCCGGATGTCGAGATCGTACCCATAAGAGGCAACGTGGGCACTCGAATAGAGAAGGCGAAGGGCCCCGGGTATGACGGGGTCGTACTGGCCGCCGCGGGACTGCTGCGTCTGGGGATGGAGGACGAGATAACCGAGTACCTCTCTCCCGACGTGTGCACTCCCGACGTGGGCCAGGGGGCGCTGGCCGTCGAGGCGCGGACGGACGACGGGGGGACCATAGAGATGTTGAGCGCCGTCGACCACGTCCCCACCACCATCGCCGTCACGGCGGAGAGGGCTTTTCTCGCCGAGGTCGAGGGTGGATGCCAGGTACCGGTGGCCGCCTACGCGCGCTTCGAGGACGGACGTCTGCACATCTCGGCGATGGCCGTGCTCCCCGACAGCAGCCGTATCTACCGTGTCGAGCTCGATCACGATCCAAGCGATCCCCAATCGGCCGGGAGACAAACGGCTCGAATGCTGCTGGACTCAGGCGCGGCCGAGATCGTCATCCGAGGAGTGGCCCAGTGACCGCAAACCCGGTCAGGCCCGGGACCGTCGTGCTGGTGGGAGCCGGACCCGGTGATCCGGGGCTCATCACCGTCAGGGGGCTCCAGTGCCTGGAGTCGGCCGATGTGATCGTATACGACCGGCTGGTCGATCGACGTCTCGTCGACCGGGCGAAGCCGACGGCCGAGCGTGTGGACGCCGGTAAGGTCCCAGGCGGGGGCGGCAAGCGGCAGGACGAGATCAACCGGATTCTTGTAGATAGAGCCAGCAACGGTAAGAGGGTCGTCCGACTGAAGGGTGGCGACCCCTTCGTGTTCGGCAGGGGAGGCGAGGAGGCGGAAGCGCTCCAGGCCGAGGGCATCCCGTTCGAGGTTGTCCCGGGCGTGACCTCGGCCGTCGCGGTCCCCGCCTACGCGGGTATCCCATTGACCCACAGGGACGTTGCCTCGTCTTTCACGGTGGTCACCGGGAGCGAGACGCCGGACAAGGACGGGTCGTCTATCGACTGGGATCACCTGGCGCGGCTCGGCGGCACCCTGGTCGTGCTCATGGGCTGGGAGAACCTACCGGGCATCGTCGGTGCCCTCACCGACCGAGGGTATCCACGAGACACGCCAGTGGCGCTGGTGCGCTGGGGAACTGAGCCCTGCCAGGAGACCGTGATTGGCACGGTGGGGGACATCGTGGACAAGGGCGTGGCAGCGGGCCTCGAGCCACCGGTCGTCGCGGTATTCGGCGAGGTCGTCGGAGTGGCCGAGCGGCTTAGATGGTTTGATAACCGGCCTCTCTTTGGCAAGAGGGTCCTCGTGACTCGGACACGGGCTCAGGCGGGAGCGCTGTCGGACCTGCTCGTACAGCGGGGAGCGCGGGCGATAGAGCTTCCGACCATCGAGGTACAGGGGCTGGATGACTACACCCCCTTCGACGGCAGCCTTCGACGCCTCGGCGACTACGACTGGGCGATCTTTGCCAGCGCCAACGCGGTCATGGCGGTCTTTGAGCGCCTCGCCAGCCTTGGACTGGACGCAAGGGCCTTCGGCGCGGCCCGTGTTGGGGCCATAGGGCCGGCGACCGCTGCCGCGCTTCGAGACCGGGGCATCGTCGCGGACCTCATGTCCGACGTGTACACCGCCGAAGGCATGGTCCGGGGTCTGGCCCGTCGCGACTTCGAGGGAGCGATGGTCTTTCTCCCCCGGGCCGACGTCGGCCGGGAGACCCTGGAGAGGGGACTGTCCGCGCTGGGGGCGAACGTCGAGGCGGTCGTCGCCTACCGTACCGCTGCCCCAGAGGGCTCTCGCGGACTCGCCCAACGGACCATCGAAGACGGCATCGACGTAGCCGCCTTTACCAGCTCCTCTACCGTGACGAACCTGATCGGTCTACTCGATGGGCGTCTGGACGGTCTCTCTCGCGCAGCCATCGCCTGCATCGGCCCCGTCACGGCCGCCACGGCTAGAGAAGTGGGCTTGAATGTTGATATAGTAGCCAGTGAGCATACCGTTGCCGGGCTCGTAGATTCTCTCGAAACATACTTCACCAGCAAGGTTCCTTCCCATGAATAGCTTCCCTAAGGTCAGACTACGCAGGCTGCGAGAGCTGCCGGCGCTGCGCCGCATGACGCAGGAGACGCAGCTCTCCGTAAACGACTTCCTCTACCCCATGTTCGTGACGCACGGACGGGACGTGCGGAACGAGATCGGCCCCATGCCCGGGATCTACCAGCTGTCACTCGACCATCTGATCGCCGAGGTTGGAGAGGTGTCGGAGCTGGGCATCCCCGGCGTGCTCCTCTTCGGCATCCCGGCCAGGAAGAACGCGGATGGGACCGAAGCCTATGAGCCTGGAGGGATCATCCAGGAAGCGATCCGGGTGATCAAGCAGACGGCCCCCGATCTGATGGTGGTTACCGACGTGTGCCTGTGCGAGTACACAGATCACGGCCACTGCGGCGTCATCACCAACGGCAAGGTAGATAACGACCGCACCCTGGAGCTACTGGCGCAGGCGGCGGTCTGCCAGGCCGAGGCGGGTGCCGACATGGTGGCGCCCTCTGCGATGATGGACGGGCAGGTAGGCGCCATCCGAGAGGCGCTTGATTCTCGGGGGTTGGACGACACCCCGATCATGGCATACTCGGCCAAGTACGCGTCTGCTTTCTACGGCCCCTTCAGGGTGGCCGCGGGGTCCGCCCCCCAGTTCGGCGACCGCCGTGGCTACCAGATGGACCCGCCCAACGTCCGCGAGGCCATGCGCGAGATCGAGCAGGATATCCAGGAGGGAGCGGACATAGTCATGGTCAAGCCGGCCCTCGCTTATCTCGATGTGCTATCGGAGGCGAGGAGAGTGTTCGGGTGTCCCATGGCCGCCTACAATGTAAGCGGCGAATATGCCATGGTCAAGGCCGCGGCGGAAAACGAGTGGATAGACGGCCGTCGCGTGACCATAGAGATACTGACGGCCATCAAGCGGGCCGGGGCAGACCTGATCCTCAGCTACCACGCAAAAGAGATCGCCAGGTGGCTGGGCGCCGAGCAGTAGCCGCAACGGCGCTAGCTGAGCGACCCCCACCGGCGCGGGGGCCAGCAGCGGAACCAGGCCTTCCCTACGAGGAGCTCCGCCTCCAGTGGTCCTTGGAGCCTGCTGTCCGTGCTGTGGGCCCGGTTGTCGCCCATCACGAAATACTCGTCTCGGCGGAGGCTCCACGATCTGTGGCCCAACCCGACGGTTGCCGGGAGTCCCCCCAGATAGGGCTCGAAATGGTGCTCTCCGTCTATGTACAGCATCCCGTCTGACAGGCGGACCTCCTCTTCGGGAAGCCCTATCACTCGCTTGAGGCTGCGCCGGGCCGGCTCCCTGGGGTCCTTGAAGACGACGACGTCACCACGCGACGGTCGCACCTTCCTATAGGCGTTCGTGCTTACAAGCAGGCGCTCTCCCGGCGCGAAGGCCGGGCGCATGCTTTCGCCCCTGACGGTGTAGATGTGACTTGCCACCTAGTGCTCGATCCCTCGCCACAGTCTGTGCAGAGGCCATTATAGCCCTGGGCTCGGGTTGCCGAGTTGACACGCTCCGCGCCTGGACTACAATCGGGCAGACGGCGTCTCCACGGAGGACCGATTGATCGTCCAACAGGCGTTCAGGGCCCTGCTCCTGGACAGGATTGCCTACGATGGGGTGTCGGACGAGCCACAGCCGATCATCGGCGCCATGGCGGTGGTGGGGGTAGTGGCGATCTCGCTCGGGCTCGGGGTGATGAACGAGTCGTTGGGCGGCGAAAAGGTGCCGCCGGGCCTCGTCGTGTCGCTTACGATCAGCACGGTCCTCGTGGGTTGGGGACTCTGGAGTGCGTCTGCCTGGTTCGTCGGCACGAGAGTCCTGGGTGGCGGAGCCACGTACAGGACCATGCTCCGCGCTATCGGGATCGCATACGCCCCGGGCGTGTTTATGGTGTTGTTCGCGGTACCCTCCGTCGGCCCGATAATATTTCTAACTGTAAGGCTGTGGATGCTTGCGGCGGCGACCGTCGCGGTGCGCGAGGCCCAGAGCACCGGCTGGGGTCGGGCTTTCAGTGCGGCCCTGGTTGGCTGGTGGCTGTCGCAGTTCCTGTTCCCCGCGCTGATGCTGCCATTAGGTGGTGACGAAGCGATCGACGGCGTCCCAGCCGCGGCCGAGCAGTCTCTTGACGTTGGCGGCCACGGCCTCCTCGACCTCTTCCACGGGCTTGCGCTGTAGCTCAGACAGGCTCTCGATGATGGTCCTCAGATGGCGGGGCTCGGTCCAGTTCTCGCGCTTGGCCTTGAAGGGCTGGGGCGCGGCATCCGTTTCGATGACGATGCTGTCCAGCGGCAGTTCGGCGGCGACCTCCTGGAGGTGCGGGAGCCTCAGCAGCGGTCTTGCCAGGGAGATGTAGAAGCCCAGATCTATGGCCTCCATCGCCGTGCGCTCGTCGGCCTGGAAGTAGTGCATGACGCCGCCCACCTCGTAGGCCCGCTCCTCCCGAAGCACTCTAAACACCTCGGTGTGCGAGTCCCGGCTGTGGAAGACGATGGGGAGGCCGAGCTCTCGGGCCAGGCGCACCTGCTCTCTGAAGGCCTGGTATTGCAGCGCGCGGTCCGGCGCACCTTCTATGAAGTCGAGGCCTATCTCGCTCATCACCAGGACCTTCTCGGTGGACACCGCCAAATCGCGCAGCTGGCCGTAGGCCTCTTCGTCTATGGGCTCCCGGATGTCCATGGGATGGACTCCTACGCCCGAGAACAGCTCGGGGAACGTCCCAGCGAGCTCCACCGAGCGCCGCGACGATTCCAGCGTCGTGCCGGCCGATATGACGAACCCAACTCCCACGCGCCGGGCTCGCTCTAGGATCTCGGCGACCTCCTCGTCGGGAAAGGAGTCCAGATGGAGGTGGCAGTCGATGAGCATCAGAGGTGTCTCTGCGGCAGGGCGCGCCCGCGGCGACCGTGGCGCCCAGAACAGGGGTGGATTATACTACAGCCCAATATAGCGAGGTCGGTGGAACGAGCAACCTCAGAGCCCGAGACCCGATTTATGAAAAACCCGCTATGAAAAGAACGCTGTCGGGCGTCGGTCAGATAGCGGTCGGCCTGGCCGCGAGCGGCGGACTGGGCTGGCTGGCCCTGCATGGGTTGGACTGGGGCCTCGTGCGGGACGAGCTGGCGCGCGTTTCCATTCCGTTCGTCGTCCTCGCGGTGGTCGTTTTCATGGCCGCCAGCTACCTGAGGGCGTATCGGTGGCAGCTGCTGTTCATCAGCGAGAAGATCTCCACCGCACGGCTCTTTGTGATCCAGAACGAGGGAATCGGCCTCAACAACATGGTCCCCGTGCGGGTGGCCAGTGAGCCCACCCAGCTTGCGGTCCTGACACTGCGCGATCGGATAAGCGGGGCGACTGCACTGGCTACACTGGGTATGGAGCGGGTCATAGACGTCATCGCCAGCACAATGATACTGGCCGTGGCCTTTTTCCTGGTGCCCGAGATGGAGAACTTCGCGCTCTACGTGTGGGGCGCCGTCGGTTTCACGGTCGTCGCCGTGGCGCTCGTGTTCGTGCTTGGATGGGGAAGCATGGCCGTTGCGCTCTTTCGCCGGATAGCGTTTTTTATCGCCTTCGCGAAGGCGATAAGGGACCTGGTGGCACATCGCGGCAGACTGAGCGTGGCGCTGCTGGCGAGCGTGGGCTACTGGGTCCTGGTCGGTGTCACGGCGTGGATCATAGCTCTGGCCATCGACCTCGACATTTCACTGACCACGGCCACTCTCGTCATCATGGGGACCATCTTCTTCGCAACAGCGGTGCCGTCGGCACCCAGCGCCATCGGTACCTTCGAGTTCGCGGTCATTTACGTCCTGGAGTTCTTCGGCGTGGAGCGGGAGGCGGGCTTTGGCTTCGCCGTGTTGACCCATGCGGTCTTGTTCCTGCCGCCGACGGTTATTGCGGCGGTGTTCCTGCCACGAGAGGGTATCGGGTCGGTCCAGAGACTCACGGGCCTGGTGTGGCGGGGCGTCGGTGCTGGCAACAGTACCTCCACCTGACGGCAATAGACCTTGCGGACCGCCTTTCTCTCCTGTGTGTTGCTGGTGGTGGGCCTGGTGTTAGGGGCCTGCTCAGAGAGCCCGGAGCCCACCGCAACGCCGAAGGCCGAGCCCACCTCCACGCCCACCCCGAGACCCACGGCGGTGCCTACCCCTGTCGCGTCTGCCACGGCGAGGCCGGTGCCGACCAGGTCGGTCCCAAGGCCCATCGCCGGCGGAGTGCAGGGAGGGAGGCTCAGCCTGGCTACCGCCGCCGGCGTCCGGCATCAGGACGTCCATCAGGAGGCGTCGCCGGCCCTCTCGACCTGGGGGCCGGGGATCGCTTACAGCAGGCTCCTCAGGCTGAAGTCCGGACCGGGGGTCGAGCTGCCCAGTCTCGTGGTCGAGTGCGAGCTGTGCTTTGCCTGGGAGATGGAGGACGACCGGACGTTCGTCTTCTATCTCCGAGACGAGGTCCGCTGGCAGGACCTAGGGCCGGTGAAGGGACGCCCTCTGGTCGCCGACGACCTGGTATTCAGCTATACGCGACAGAGGCAGGCCGAGTTTCCGAACGCCGGCCTGCTACAGGGCGTGAAGGACATGGCAGCCATCGGCCCCGGTGTGGTGCGTTTTTCGCTGACGGTCCCCGACGCCGACTTCCTGCTGTCGCTGGCGGACGGCCGCTCGAAGGTGGTCGCCAGGGAGGCTGTGGAGCTCAGCGGTGACCTGAAGAACGGGCCGACGATCGGCTCCGGGCCGTGGGTCCTGATGGAGTCCGTGCCCGACTCGGCCCATATCTTCGACCGGAACCCCACCTACTTTGAGCAGGGCCTGCCGTTCGTTGACCGACTCGTTATTCAGGTGATTCCAGACCGGACGACCCGCGACGTGGCCTTCAGAGTCGGCGCCATTGACGTTCACGAGATGAGTCCACGGGCGTGGTCTCGGCTCCGCCAGGAGCGGCCCGACATCGAGGCCCTGATGACGCCTAACCCGGGCGGCGGTCTGGAGGTGGCGCTGAACGCCGGGAGACCACCTTTTGAGGACGTACGGGTAAGGCGGGCTGTCTTCCAGGCGATGGACCCCTGGCGGGCCATCGAGGACATATGGCTTGGGTCGGCCTTCGTGAGCCTGGGGTTCCCGCCGGTCGAGCCGGCCTGGCTTCTGGACGAGGCCGACTTGATGGGCTTCTTCGGCCGGCCGGAGGTTGCCCGGGAGCTGCTGCGCGAGGCAGACGTGAAGGCCCCGGTCCCGATTACCATCAAGGTGGGCGACTTTGGCGACGCTTACCTGGCGCACGCCCGACGCATCGCCGATGAGATGGCCGCCGTGGGCTTCGCGCCCGTCCTGGAGACGGTGAACCGCCTCTCCTTCGCGGACGACGTATGGCTTGGCGGGGACTATCAGATGTTCGTGGGCCCCATTGCGCCGCTGACCACGCCCAACGCGTACCTGCTGAATATCCTGCACAGCCGGGGGCGGTGGAACACGACCGGGCATGATGACGACGAGCTGGACAGGCTGATTATGGCCCAGGCGCGGGAGCTCGACCCCGTCGAGAGGGGGAAGCTGGCCAGGGAGGTGCAGCTACGTGCCCTCGAGGGGGCATACCGGTTCATGCCCGCGACGCAGTCGCTCATCTGGGTCTGGCGGCCGAGGATCCGAAATTTCCACCCGAACTTCGCGGCGTTCGAGTACTCGCACTGGTCCCGGGTCTGGATCGAGGAGTAGCGCGTCGAACCGTGGCCATCATCGAATGGGACAGGTCGGGACACTTGCTCTGTGCATGGATCGCGGTGGCAGCCCGCTCCCCTGGTTGGAGGGGGGGGGGTAAAAACTCTGCTCCATTTCGTACCGTTTTGTTCCATCTGGAGTGGACGTTGAGGCCTTGAGTCTGATATGCGGGCGGGAAGAACGGAAGCGACATTAAGATGGACATCAGTCATAGAATAGCACGTATGTTCGTTAACGTCAATCGACCTGGCGCTGGTTGGGAGTCAAGACTTGATGTGCTGTCTTATAGCACAGAGCATGAATGCAGGCAGGCTAACGTCACTTAGAAAGCCAATTCACCCAATCGAGACGTTCCCTCGCTTCGCTATTAGTTGGGTCCAGTCGCAGCGCCTTCTCGAGATCGGCGCGAGCGCGCTCATACCACCACGTGTTCAGGTAGATCTCGGCTCGCTCTATGTATACCTGGACAAAGCTTGGATCTAATTCCAGAGCCTTGTTGAAATCGGCGAATACCGAAGCTTCAACGCTATCATTCCACCTGGGAGTGATTTCCCCGACGTCGATGTATGCGAGAGCACGGCCCAGATAGGCTCTCGGGTCGGTATCGTCAAACGCTATCGCGACGTTGGAATTATGTGCGGGTAAATCAGTACCTATCAAGTCAAAGAGTCTCTGGGATTGTGTCTCAAATTCGCCGAGGTCAGTCTCGATTGCCCGCTGGAAGTTAGTCACGGCCTCGTCATTCCTGTACCTTAGCTCATGGACAATCCCAAGGAGGACGTACGCCTCCACGTTGTTCCGGTCGAGTAAAATGGCTTCTTCCAAACTAGACCGAATCCATCCTTCCATCTCCCGGAGAGCCCCCTCCGCGTCAACAGGGTTGGGGTTCCCAAGAAGGAACGCCAGACCGCGAGCAACATATGCCTCACTATCCATGTAGGTGGAGTCGAGAACGGCTCCCCCTGTGTTAATGAAATCGTCATAAGCTCGGTAGAAGTCGCCGGTCCGGGCGTAAGCGATGCCACGTACGACCCGCAACGATGTCCTGAGGCACTCATTCTGTCGGTAGCCTAAGGCCTCGTCCCGGTTTTCAGCGGTATCTAGATCACTAATCCCCTGTTCGTATTCGCCGGTACTCACAAACGCAACACCGCGGCATGCATAAGCGATTAGCTTCTCTTCTTTGTCCTCATGAGTTTCAGAGCGAGAGGGGAACTCGATAGCAATTGTGAAGTCCTTGATAGCCCGGTCAAACTCGGCCGCCTTGAGGAACTCCTCCCCCCGGCGCGTGTGAGCGGCGAGGTACGAAGCGGCGAAACTGATGATGTTTTCATCCAAGAAATAGCTGGGGCTGGCGTAGGCCGCAGCATAGTCGCCCCGACCATAGCCTTCATCTAGTTCGATCGTTTCCTGAAAATCAACAATGGCGAGGTTGTGATCACCCCGTTTCGTGTAAGCGATCCCGCGGCCGGCAAAGGCCTCCGCACTATTGGGCGCTAGTTCGATCGCCCTATCGAAGCTGATGATAGCGCGGTCGTACTGTCCCAGCGCGGTATGTGCGTTGCCTTGTCCCACCAGTGCCTCGACATCGTTTGGAGCTGCTTCAAGTACCTTGGCATAATCCTCGAAAGCCGCTTCATAGTCCTGGTAGCCACTGAGCTTAACGGACGCAGCGGCGTTATGGGTTCGCACATAATTTGGCAAGAAGGCCATGTCTCCTTCGAAGTTGAAACGTTTGACGCGGCCCTGTATGCCCTCGGGGTCAAACCGAATCGCCTTTTCGAAATCGGAGATCGCCTGCCGTAGGTGGCGGTATCCACACCGAATACGAGAGACAGGCCCAAATTACCACGTGCTGCCTGCGAAAAAATCGGCGCTGGCCCGAATTCCGGGGGCCTGTCACTGGGATACGATGCGATCATCCGTCCAGGGACGTCTGACTCGCTTGAAATCATGCTCAGTACGGACCTTACCGACCCATGCGTGAATAGCTGAACCGGTCGCTAGGCCCTCACTTAAGGGGAGTGGAGACAAGCTCCCTTTGCCTCAATGTGGAAAGGTCGGTACTGTCTTGAGGTATCGAAGGGATGAGTTCGAATAGCTTGCAAATGTTGCGCGCTCTTCCCGGGCGTTTCGGCAACGGCCAGCAGGCTCAAGGGGCAGGGCGCGCCCGTGAAAACCGTTTTCCCGACATACGGGAGGTGAGAGGATGATCCTCTTCAAATCTTGCCCGAGGTGCTCAGGGGACCGCTCCCTGGAGCAAGACTTCTACGGCTGGTACGTGCTGTGTCTCACGTG
>JADFHV010000285.1 GCA_022566975.1 Chloroflexota bacterium | reverse complement strand
CCCATCGCCTCAGCCATACCCGCAAGATTCAGAGGCGTCGGGAAGTCCATTTGGAGGTACTGACTCTGTGGGTCTTGCTCCTTGAGGATCTGCGACTTGTACACATCCATGTTGAGCTTGAGAATCCGATAGGAGCGATTGTTGCAGATTACGTACACCGCCGGTATACCTGCGTTCGCTGCGGTCCAGAGCGCCTGCACCGTCATCATGGCGCTGCCGTCGCCTATGATGCCGACGACGGGCCTGTCCGGGTTGGCCAGCTTGACGCCCAGCGTGCCTCCCATGCCCCAACCCAACGCGCCGCCCGTGATTCCAAGAATGCTACCCGGGTCATCAAAGTCCATGGCTCCCATCACGGATGCGCGGGTCGTGATGGAGTCGTCCACGATGATCGTATCGCTGGGCAGAGCGCCCGCGATCTCAGTCATCATGCGCTCGGTGGACATAGGGCTGACATCCCATCGGTCCTTGACGCGCTGGTCCCATGCGGCGTTCTGCGCGGCCTTCTCGTCTGCCAGCGAGACCGAGCGCCCCTTCGCGGCCTCTTTCGACGAGCCCGACATCGTCGCGTCGAGAGCATCGGCAAGCTCTCCTAGCCCAACCCTGGTGTCGGATATGATTCCGACGTCCGTTGGCTCGCTCTTGCCGATCTCGCCGGAATTCGAGTCCAGGTGAATGAGCTTGGCCGACGGATTCAGCGCACGTCCGGAGAAGTGAAAGTAGCCGGAAAAGACGCTGGTGCCCACGGCAAGAACCGCGTCGGCGGACTCCAACAGCGCCCGGCCTGCCGGCATTGTCGGGTTGATCATGCCGTGAAACTGAGGATGGCCCGTCGGGAAATTGACCTGCGAGAACGTAGTGGCGTAGACCCTGGCGCCCAGGAGCTCGGCCACACGCACGGCCTCCTGTGCCGCGCCCGATTGCCCCACGCGGTCGCCTACGATCATGACGGGTCTGCCGGCGCCGGCAAGTATCTCGGCGGCGTCCTGCACGGCCCGACTGTCCGGTGCGGTCCGGAAGTAGCCGCGGGGAGAAGGCACGATCTCCACGTCTGCCTCGCCATCCAGGGCGTTGGCTGAGAACGCCAGATAAGTGGGCCCGGTCGGCGGCGTCTTCGCCTCGTTAAAGGCCCGACGCATCGCGCCGGGGACCTGCTCCGCATGGGTCACCTCTGTGCTCCACTTGGTGAACTGGGTCACCATCTGCACCAGGTCCGAGCGGCCTTCGACCTGCTTGCGAACGTCCTTGTTGGCCGAGGTCAACACCAGTGGCGTACCGCCTTCATAGGCGTTGGTCAGGAGGCTGACGCCGTTGGCGAGCCCACTGTCAATGTGCAGGCTAACGAAGGCCGGTCTGCCCGTATAACGAGCGTAGGCGTCCGCCATGCCCATCGCCACGCCCTCCTGCGTGGCAAGCAGATATTTGAAGTTCGGATAATTCTCCAGCTCGTCGAGGATTGGGCCTTCCGCGGTACCCGGATTGCCGAAGATATATTCGACGCCTTCAGCCTTGAGCATCTCCATGAAGGCCTTCTTACCAGTCATCCTTGCCACGGCGTCACCCTCCTTGCCGAGTGTTCTTGTCCTAGAATGACACGCCCCGACCTGAACGGCCGGGGCAAAGTCGGTCTAAATAGCGATATGGAGGTCGATCAGGCAGGCTTGAACTTAGGCAGCGAGATGGTGTCCGTAATTTCTTCGAACACCACCTCCAGAGCCATGCCGACCTGCAGCTTTTCCGGCGTCGGGTCCTCCATGACGATGTTCGTCGGCATGGTCGGTCCTTCCTCCAGCTCGACGATGGCCGTGACGAACGGCACGTCCTCGACGAATCCCGGATGTGGCGCCCTCTCCACTATGCCGTACGTAAACAGGGTAGCCTTGCCGCTGGCCTGAATCCAGGTCGTATCCCTGGAAAAGCAGCACGGGGAAATGTCTCTTGGGTAGAAATAGGCCTCTCCGCAGGCGTTGCATTTGCGGAGCCACAGCTCGCCTTCCTTCGCCTTTTGCCAGTAGTGGTCAGACTCGCCCTGAGGGCTTGGAATCGGTTTTTTATATGCCTGGGTCATGTTTTATTCACTCCACTTGTATTTCGTGCCTCGCCATTGAGTAATTTCAAGGTTCGATGGATCGGACTCCGAAGATATTCCATTTAGGGAATCGGAGGGGAGAGCTAGAGAGGGGGTGTCGATACCCTTTACCCTAGTCTACTCCAAGAATTACGGTTCCGGTGGATGACAACGAACCGCCAGTCCCGTGGACCAGCGAAATCTTAGGGCTGTCAAGCTGACGCTCTCCGGTCTCTCCCCGAAGCTGTCTCACCGCCTCCAGCACGAGGAACATGCCGTACATGCCGGAGTGGGTGTAAGAGAGGCCGCCGCCGCTGGTATTCACGCTGGGCAGCATGGCGGTCTACGTCCGGGAGTGCCGACTCCTCTTCACTGGCGACACCATTCTGGGCTCTGGAACGCCCGTGGTCAGCGCCGACCACGGCGATATGGCCCTCTACCTCCAGACCCTGCGCCGCTTCCTGGACTATGATCTGGCCCTGATCTGTCCGGGCCACGGACCCGTAGTCCAGGATCCGCGGACGCGGGTGGCGGGAGTCATCCAGCACCGCCTGGAGCGTGAGGAGCAGATCATGACGGCCATTGGGAGAGGTCGGCACACCCTGGACCAGCTCTTGGAGGCCGTCTACCCTGTCCTGGATGCCAGGCTCCATCGCCACGCCCGGAGCCAGATCCGTTGTCACCTTATCAAGCTGGAGCGAGAGGGGCGAGTCCAGCTCTGCACCAAGTAGCTCGTTCAATCGGGACAGGGCCTTGCCCATCCCGAGAGCCGCCCGGACGGCCTGGGTGCAGGGACCGGCGGCGTCATCGGTGACGAACCGGTGGAAGCGGTCGAACAGCGCGCGCACCTCGTCAGTGGGCTTGCCCTTGATCATCTCGGTCATCAGCGACGCCGACGCCATCGAGATGGCGCACCCCTGCCCGACGAACGCCACGTCGGCGACCACGCCGTCCTCGAG
>JADFHV010000284.1:1983-3036 GCA_022566975.1 Chloroflexota bacterium | reverse complement strand
ACCCTCGAGGTGAGTGCCATGGTCTGGGGACGTGATGACTACGACGTGGAGGAAGCGGCGCGCTACAGCTACAGGTCGCTTGTCGATGCCTTCGGCGAAGCCGGAGTGTCCCGGGGTTAGGCCGGCAAATCGGGTCGACGCGGGGCGAACGTGTTGAGAGTGGGCATCATAGGCTGTGGCGGCATCGCCGAACGGCGTCACGCTCCGGCTCTGGCGGCGATGGACAGGGTGCGTCTCGTGGCCCTGGCAGATATCTCCCAGGAGCGCCTCGGCTGGCTGGGCGAGCGTTGCGGTGTCCCCTCCGACGGGCTGTACACCGACTACGAGTCCATGCTCACCGCCCAGGAGTTGGACATCGTGCACGTGTGCACGCCTCATGACCAGCACGAGGCGCAGACCATAGCCGCCATGCGATCCGGCGCTCACGTCCTCGTCGAAAAACCGATCGCCACTGCGGCCGAGGAAGCCGACCGCATGATCAAGGCGTGCGAGGATAAGGGCGTCGTCCTCAACGTGGACCACACCAGAAGGTGGTCGCCCCTCCACCACAAGGTCCGCAACACCATCCGCTCCGGAGCCATCGGCCCACTGGGCACCATCGTGGCCACCCAGGGTGGCCCTCGGGCCATGCTCTTTCGCAACGGCACCCACATGATCGACAGCATCGTCTTCTACGCCGAGTCCGAGCCGGTCCAGGTCTTCGCCCGCCTGGAGGATGGCTTCAAGGGGGCCAAGGCCCCGGAACGGGACGCCCTGGAGCGTGAGCAGGCCTTGCTCACCCGGTTGAAAGAGGCGCTTGATGGAGGCTCGTCGGTCAGCGACCAGGCCCTTAGCCGCGACGAGGCTCGCCTACTGGAGGGGTTTAAGCTCCTAACGGCGAAACCGCTCATGGTCGTCGCCAACATCGGCGAGGGCCAGCTCTCGGCCTCCGGGCCGTCGGAGGCGGCGCTCTCCAGCGCCGTGGACATCCCCACCGCTTCCCTGTGTGGTACGCTGGAGATGGAGCTGGCCGCCATGGAGCCTGAGGAGGAGCGGGAGTTCCGCGAGTCCCTG
>JADFHV010000284.1:1116-1973 GCA_022566975.1 Chloroflexota bacterium | reverse complement strand
GGTGAGTCCGGGCTCGACAGCATGGTCCGTCTCTCCTACCAGGCGATGGACCTGATTACCTTCTTCACCGGAAACGACAACGAGGTGCGCGCCTGGCCGGTCACCGTTGGGACCACGGCCGTCGAGGCCGCCGGCAAGGTCCATTCCGACTTCGCCCGCGGCTTCATAAGGGCTGAGGTGGTCGCCCACGGCGACCTGGAGGAGTGTGGGAGTCTGGTGGAGGCCCGGCGTCGGGGACTCCTGCGCCAGGAGGGCAAGGGCTATCAGGTGGCCGACGGCGACCTCGTCAACATCCTCTTCAGCGTGTGATGAGTGCCGGTTTATCCACGTAGGGGCGGTCCGCGGACCGCCCCTACCCCGAGGATTCCGGGGAGTCGGCGATGAGCCGTCAACAAGACAGACGACGACTGGCGCCCCTGGCCCTCTACATCCATATCCCCTTCTGCGAAACCAAGTGCCCCTACTGCGACTACAATACCTACTCCGGCATTGAGCAGCTCATCCCCTCCTACGTCCAGGCCCTTTGCCGCGAGATCGAACTCTGGGGGAGGTTGCTGGGCCGGCCCCGGGTCGGCACGGTCTTCCTCGGCGGGGGGACGCCGTCGTACCTCCCCGTCGACGGGATGGGCGAAGTCTTACACACGGCCCGTGACGCCTTCGACCTCGACCCGGACGCAGAGGTGACCCTGGAGGCCAACCCGGACGACTGCACCGATGCCAGGCTGGAGGCGTATCCGGCCCTCGGCGTAAACCGCGTCAGCCTGGGGGTCCAGAGCCTCGATGACAGGCTGCTCGGTATGCTGGGCCGGCGCCACACGGCAGCCCAGGCCGTCGATGCCTACCGGACCGTGACCGAA
>JADFHV010000284.1:0-1106 GCA_022566975.1 Chloroflexota bacterium | reverse complement strand
GTCAGCATCGACCTCATGTACGGCCTCCCCGACCAGACCATGGTGGACTGGCGCCGGACCCTGGAGGGCGCCTCCGAGATGGGGCCCCCTCACATGTCTCTCTACTGCCTGACGCTGGAGGGGGGCACCCCAATGGAGCGATCGGTCGCCTCAGGCAGGATGCCTCAGCCCGATTCGGACCTTGCAGCGGACATGTACCTTCTGGCCGAGGAAACGATGGCGGCACGGCAGTACCGGCACTACGAGATCTCCAACTGGGCCGTGCCGGGCTATGAGAGCCGGCACAACCTGGTCTACTGGCGAAACGAGCCCTATCTGGGCGTCGGCCCCGGAGCCCACTCGTACCTGGGCGGGGTCAGGTTCTGGAACCTCAGGTCTCCCAGGGAGTACGTGCGTAGGGTGCAGGAGTTTGCTCCACCCTCGGAAGCCGACGGGTGGCCGATGGCCGAGGTCGTGGACCGTATGCCCATGGTCGAGCGAAGCGAGACCATCGACAGACGACTGGAGATGGCGGAGACGCTCATGATGGGCCTGCGGCTTGACACGGGCGTGGGCGTGGACGAGTTCGTTACGCGCTTTGGGGAGCCTCCGGTCGCGGTCTACGGCGATGCCATCGAGGAGCTGTCATCGGTGGGCCTGCTGGACGACGCCGACGGCCGGCTCCGGCTTACGGACCGCGGGCGGATCCTCGGCAACGAGGTCTTCTCCCGGTTTTTCTCGTAGGGGCGCTTTTGTATACCCGACGCTACGCGCGGCGCCGGTCTCGGGCGTCTACGCATCGCCTACAAGGCCCCGGAAGGTCACAAGGGGCGGGTTTCAAGCCCGCGCCTGCGAGTGCGTCAGGCGGAACCCTTCGGCTTCGCTCAGGATAAACTCACTGAAGAATCTGGAGGGGTTGGGGTGTTGCACCGCCGAACCCGGAGAAACCCCGCGCCAGATTCTGGGGCGGGGATGACCTCGGCCACGTGTGCGATTCGCCCCACCTCTCCAGATTCCTCGTCGCCCCGGACCTGTTCCCCACTCGTCAGTCGCGCTGGGCTCCTCGGAATGACAACGGTCTACCGCCCCTACCCAGATTTGAGAACCGTCAAAAGGGTCCAAACTGT
>JADFHV010000283.1 GCA_022566975.1 Chloroflexota bacterium | reverse complement strand
CTCTCGGCGCATACGCCGACGACGACGAGATCTTCTCGATCCTAATGGGAGACGTCGTCGAGCCCCGCCGGAACTTCATTCAGGCACACGCCCTCGAGGTCAAGAACCTCGACGTCTAGGCCTTGAGCCCGCAGGACGGAATCGGACGTAGGGGCGGGTCTGAGACCCGCCCTGTTCTTCACGCGGCTCCTTCTACAGCAAACGATGCCGCAGCCTTCAGGCTGCGGTAAGTCCGGAGGGCTTTGACTCTCGCTCTAGGCTCAACGGGGGCTCAGTCCCACATGCCGGTGCTGAAATAGCGCTCCCCTATGTCGTTGAAGATCGTTACGAAGAATCCCTCACGGTCCTCTCTGGCCACCTCGTAGGCCCCCCTCAGGTAGGCCCCCGAGGACTGCCCCGCGAAGATCCCCTTGGACGCCAGCAGTTTCGACATCTCGTAGCCGTCGTCAATATCGATGGGCACCATCCGGTCCACCACTGACTCGTCGAAGGTCTCCGGCACGATGTGCCCCTGTCCCAACGGCTTGAGGCCCTCGACGCCCGGCCATTCGTCGAAGGTGATGCAGCACACCTGAATATCCGGGTTTGTCTCCTTGAGCCTTCTGCCGACTCCCGTAATCGTCCCCCCCGTCCCGACTCCCGCCACGAAGTGGGTTATTCCCGGCGCTTGCCGCAGGATCTCCTCGGCCGTCGTCTCATAGTGGGCCATAGGGTTGTTCTGGTTGCTGTACTGGTCGCAGTAGAAGTACTTGTCCGGCTCCTTCTCGTAAAGCCTTCTTACCTCTCGCAGCGTCTCGTCGTAGCCCAGCATCGCGTCGGTGAACTGAATCTCGGCGCCGTGGGCTATCAGCCGCCTCTTCCTCTCCTCGCTGGCGTTCGAAGGCATCACCAGCTTCACCTTGTAGCCGAGCACGGCCCCGATCATGGCGTAGGCGATGCCGGCGTTGCCTGACGTCGCGTCCAGGATCACCCGGTCCTTGGTGAGCTCCCCGGACAGGATCGCCTCCACCAGCATCCTCAGCACGGGCCGGTCCTTGACCGAGCCTCCCGGGTTCAGGTGCTCGTACTTGGCATGGATCTCCGCGTCGCCGACGTCAAGTGGGAGGTCGAGTTGGACCATCGGCGTGTTGCCTATCGCCATGAGAGGCGGATATCCGGCAACGAAGTCCGTATACTCTTTAGACTGCGCCAACGGGCACCTCGCTATCAGACCGTCCGGGCCTACTGAGTATAGCCAGCCTCCCGGACCGCCGTCCAGTACCCCACCGACAGCCTCCGGCTGCTACTCGGACGGCCTATCCCTTATACTCTTTCTGATGTGCCACAGGTGCCGGCGAGATGTCGGCGATGCCCCCCAATCAGCAAGAGTGACAGCATAGTGGACTCGAAAATAGCCCGGCGGGCCGAGGCCCTGCGGGACGAGCTCAACCGCCACAACCACCTGTACTACGTCGTGGACCGTCCTGAGATCGGCGACGGCCAGTACGACGACCTGATCCGCGAGCTCAGGGAGATCGAGGGCCTATACCCGGAGCTTCTGACCCCGGACTCCCCTACGCAGCGCGTCGGCGCCGAGCCCGCGGAGGGGTTCGCGAGCGTCCAGCACCCGGTGCCCATGCTCAGCCTCGCTAACGCCTTCGACGACGAGGATCTCTTCGCGTGGCACACGCGCGTTAGCGGCCTCCTGGACGTCGAGGCCTTCGACATGGTGTGCGAGCTCAAATACGACGGTTTGGCCGTCGCGCTCACCTATGAGGACGGCGTCTTCGTGCGGGGGGCCACCAGGGGTAACGGCGTCGTCGGAGAGGACGTCACCCTGAACCTGCGGACGGTCCGCAGCATCCCGCTGAGAGTCCTCTCCAGAGACGCGCCCGGTCGGTTCGAGGTTCGCGGTGAGGTCTTTTTCCCCAGGTCGGAGTTTGCCCGGTACAACGAGGACCGCATGGCACGGGGGCTGGAGACCTACGCCAACCCCCGGAACACGGCGGCAGGGTCGCTCAGACAGCTCGATCCCCGCATGACCGCCGAGCGGCCTCTGGACATCTTCGTCTACGGCCTCGGCTACGCCGACGGTGACGTGCCTGATAACCAGTGGGACACCCTGGCATACCTCGGCGAGCTGGGCTTCAAGGTCAACCCCAACAACCGCCTCGTCGGTACTCCCCAGGAGGTCGCCGACTACTACCGTGTCTGGCTGGAGAGAGTGGAGGAGCTCGACTACGGATGCGACGGCGCGGTCGTCAAGGTCAACCGCTTCGACTATCAGCGGGACCTCGGGGTCGTCGGACGCGAGCCCCGTTGGTCGGTGGCCTACAAGTTCCCCGCCACCCAGGCCGTCACCCGGCTCCTGGAGATAAGGGTAAACGTCGGCAGGACGGGTAGCATAAACCCCTATGCCGTGCTGGAGCCGGTGGACATCGGCGGGGCCACGGTGAAACAGGCGACACTTCACAACGAGGACTACATCAGGTCCAAAGACCTGATGATGGGCGATTGGGTCGTGGTGGAGCGCGCCGGCGAGGTGATCCCCCAGATCGTCAGCGTCATCATGGACAGACGGACCGGGGAGGAGAAGCCCTTTGAGATGCCCACGGCCTGCCCGAGCTGCGGCGAGGACGTGGTCCGGCCCGAGGGCGAGGCCATGTCCTACTGTGTCAACGCCGCGTGTCCGGACCAGCTCGTTAGACTGCTGGAGCACTTCGTCAGCAGAGGTGCCATGGACATCGAGGGAATGGGCGGCAAGCTGGGCATGATGCTGATCGACGGAGGGCTTGTTCACGCCGTCGCCGACCTGTACTACCTCCACAAGGACCGCGTGCTGGGCCTGGACCGGATGGCCGAGAAGAGCGCGTCGAACCTGCTTGCCGCGATCGAGTCCAGCAAGGACCGGCCGCTTTCCAGGCTTTTGGTCGCGCTGGGCATCGGCCACGTCGGCTCTGAGGTGGCGGAGCTACTGGCCCGCCACTTCCTGTCCGTGGACGCCCTGATCAAGGCGACCGAAGAGGAGCTGACGGCCATCCCGTCCATCGGCCCCAAGATCGCGGCCAGCGTCGTGGCCTACCTG
>JADFHV010000016.1 GCA_022566975.1 Chloroflexota bacterium | reverse complement strand
CTACTTGGCAGGCCGATGAGAGTAGCGATCCTCATCATGCTCGTGGTGTTGTCGACGGTAACCGTCAAGGGGTTAACTGATGCACCATCTAAAATTCGGTTCAATCATCACTTTGGTCCTCTTCGCAATGCTTCTCATGGCTTGCGAAGGGTCAGCCCAGACACAGGAAGAGGCTCTCACGCAACGAGCCGAAGCTTTCGCCAAGGTAATGGGGAAAGGCGATTGGCTGGGGGCGCACAAGTTTTTTAGCCCTCGGTATCGGGAAATCTGCGCCTCGGGACAGTTCGCCATATCAACCGGTTTGAGCATGAACTTCTTGAAGGGCTTCCTGGGAATCGCCGAGGGCGAGCAGCTCACTTTCTCTGTCACTAGCGTTACGGTTGACGGAGATGAAGGCCGTGTCTTTTCTGATATTCACCGTAATGGTGAGTTGATCGATTTCGGCGGCGAGGATGAGGGTGGGCGTTGGGTTTATGTCGCCGGGGAGTGGTGGTCCGAAGACGAAGACTGGGAAGACGGTTGTGACCCAAACAAGATCTTCGAATGAATGGCCTGCCAGGGCCGGAAGTGGCTCGGAGCCGAGCTCTCCACCACCTGGACTACCCTTGCGGTACTTTCGTCGTCCCTACGTCCGCTAGGGCACACCCTGGGCACCGCTGACACGGTAGCCTGGCCGTGAAGCCTGGCTGGCGCCCGTTGCTTACTTTCGTCGCTTCTCTGCCCATTCTCGTGCGTCTCCCATCTCGGCAACCCTGGGGCTCCGAGCCTGGTTGGGCGCCAAGCCCAGACTTGCGGGGTGGTCTAGCAATCACCCACCCCAGGGCTTGCCCCTTCGGTCAAGATTTGGTGGGGCGATAGAGCAGGTAGTCGGAGGGCTTCACCCCCATTACGTGGCAGATCTCGACCTCCGCCCTGCTCAGTTGGTGAATGGCCCTGCTCTCGCGGTCGCGTCGGTACCTGACCTCGCCGTCGAGTTCCTCCGTCGTCCGGCCCAGGAGGGCCCGGTCTGTCCTCACCTGGTGCTCCAGATCGGCATAGAGCCGCTGGGCGTAGGCCGCTGTTTTGAACCCGAACGCCTCCCGCTGCTCTGCCTCGACCTCGCGCAGGACAGCCCGCTCACTCTCCGTTTGCTCGCTTCTGGGGTCGGTACCTTCGTCTGTCGTCACTTTCCACCTCCTGACGCGGTTGTGGCCTCGTCTATGGGCATCACATCCCGGCTTCGTACACGATGGTCGCCTTCACGCTATCCCCGGCGTTGGCCTGGTCTAACTTGACGTTGATGTGGTCCGCGATAGCGACCGGCTCGTAGACCTCGTTCGTCCCGTCATAGGTGATGTCTGCGCCGCTTTCGTCGGCAACCTTGTGGCGGGGATGCCACCACCCGTCGGTAGCGTTGTTGCTCACGGTGAGTATGGTCAGCGCGGGGCCGTTGTCCCCCTGGGTGGCAATAACAACGTCCGTGGTGCCGGCTGGGGGGTCGTCGTCGTACTCTAGGCCGATGCTCAAAATCCGGCCTGTTACAGGGTGGGTGCCAGTCGTGTTCGACGTGGCCGAGCCGTCACCGCCAGCCGCAGCCCCGGAGCTCACTATCACCGATTGCAGCATGTCAGTTATCCTCCTGCGGTGGGGCTGGTCGCATCTTCACGAATCTGGCCGAGGCGCCGGTCCCGCTCCGCTTCCAGCGCCTCTTGCTGGCGCTTCAGCTTTCGCTCCTCCAGCTCAATCTCCATCTCGGCGACCGCCTGGACATTCGCTTTATGCTTGCGTTCGTACTCCTCCAGGGCGATCCCGTAGGTCTGCGCTTCGATTACCTGTCGGAGCCTTTGCTCGCCCGCGTGGTCCTGGAGGACGGCCCACGCCTGGGCGAAGTGGCCGGGTAAGCTCCAAGCCGTGACGCCGGAGCGCCCCGTCTGCCGTAGTTCGAGGACCTGCCGCTCCCACCCCCTGTTCAGGACGTCCTCCGCGTCCTCTACGAGCGCCTGATAGCCAGTCAGGGTGTCCTCCAGGGTGCCCTCCCGACTCCGGAGATTCCGGAGCTGAAGGTCCTGCTTGCGGAGACGCTCTATCTCGGCGCGCAACTCCTCATCAGCCTTGCCTTCGAAAACCTGTGTGCCCGTTGTCATGACCGTTACTCCTCCTTCGAATCTCGCGCCCGCGCATTCAGGACCGCGCGAGCGTCAGCTTTCACCGCCTCCCGGTTACGGCCGCCCTCCTCCAGGTGCAACAGCCCCCGCACCCTCGGCACCGACATGGTCGGCAGAAGCGCCCGGAGCTCCCCCGCCGTCATAGTTTCTGTCGGACCGATGTCTGGCCCCATGATCTCCCTGTCCTCCCGGACGGCCGCTCCGCAGCCCGGACACTCCCGCGGACCCGTCACCTGCATCGACGTGTCGCAGAATGGACACCAGATGACTGTCACCGGAGGTGCCTTGCCGGGTTTCTCTTTCGCCCGCTTCGTGCGCTTGACTCCCCGAATCTCCCTCGTTGTTACCGCTTGCATTTCGCGCCTCCTCTCGTTCAGTCCCGGTCGATAGCGTACTCTGGCACTCGCTCCTCATTGCCGTACAGGGCGACCAGACGGTCCGTCTGGTCAGGCGGGATGGGCGGACCCTCCAGTAGGTTCAGGGAGCGGCTCACTCGTACCGGCCGAGAGCCGTACTCCTGTGCGCCCCAGCAGGCCATCGCAAGAGCGACCGCCGCGTCTATCTTCTTGCTGCTCTTTTCCTTCGCCAGCCGGATACCCCGCGACGTCTCGACCATGACGGCGTTCAACGTGTGTTCACGCAAGTCGTCGGCTCGGTAGACCCGCAATCCCTGAGACCGCACCAGATCGACCAGCACCCCAGTAAACGCCGTCTGATTCCCCTGGGTCTGGGTCAGCTCCTCCATGCGGAGACCGGCCTCCTTCCCCATCTGCGCCACAGTGCTCATGTTGTACGGGTCGAAGAACACTCGGAGCCGGTAGCGCGACTTCAGGTCCAGCAGCCACGGGAGTACCGTCTTCCGTAAGTCAATGTCGCCCTTCGCTTTGGTGGGCTTCCAGATGTGGTGCGCCACCAGCCGCACCAGCTCTCCCTCTTTCCGTACGGCCACGCCCGCCGTGGTGTCGGCGCCCTTCTTCGCCCCTTTGCTGGCGTCTATGCCGACGAACACGGTAGACCTTTCACCATCCCGCTCAGGGTAGGGTGTGATATCCGCACCCACCAGGGCGTCCCAGTCCGCAAGCTCGATGAATTGGCTCTCGCCAGACGTCCACTCGTTGTCGATCAGGCGGGTATAGCCCCCAGGCGTCAACAAGGCCCGCTGCTGTGGCTTCCAGCTCTCACTAATCCAGCCCGCAACGCACCCAGGTGATCGCCAGAAGTAGAACGCCTCGTTAGCCTCACTCCGGCACGCCTCGCGCACCGACCAGGCCACCTTGCTCTCGCCGTCGATGCCGGCGTTGCTCAGGATCAGGACACGCCAGTTCTCGCCCACCTTGCCAGTGCTGGAAATGATGGCCTCCCAAAGCATCTGTGACCGCCATACCCAGAACTCATCCACTACCACCAGTAGGCCCTTGGCCGTGCCACCGATACCGAACGCCGTCGCTGCATCGCTGGACATGACTCTTATCACGGTGCCGGTGCTCGGCACGAGAATACGGTCCTTCTGTATCTGGAACGACGACGCCAGCGAAGCGTTGGCCCGTATCATCCCCGTCAACATGGTCAAGCCGATAGCGGCCTGCTCCTCGTCACCGGCGAAGAAGTAGACCTCTTGTTGGTCCTCCAGTAGCCCCGCCGTGAGCGCTGCCATCGCGGACATTACGGTCTTGGCATGCCCCCTTGCGAGCTCCCAGTAGTTGATATGGTGACGAGGGTTGCCGTCGCCGTCCGTGGCGTCGTAACGTCCCCAGAGAGCGGCCTGCCAGGGCTCCTCACAGTCGTCGTAGGGCCGGCCGTTGGGTAGCACCACCTGCTCACGCCGGAAGGCGTGGGGGTCCTTCAGGTAGCGAGCTATCGAAGACTGGACAGGTGCGCTAGTCATCGCTTCCCCCGTTCGCTCTCAGCCGTGCGGCCTCGGCCGCCAGGTCGAGGCCCTTCGCCAGGTCGATCCCCAGGCTCACTCGGGACTGGGGCGTCAGCCCCAACTCCTTCGCGTAGGCCAGCTCCAGGCCCGCCAACCTCCCATAGTCCTGGAGCAACCGGCGCCCCACGAGGTCCCCATCGACCAGCCTGTACGGGTTTGATCGCTCCAGGGCCATGAAACAGACGGACTTCAACTTGACGATCTCAGCCCACGCCTGGACGGTCGGCCGGTCCGTGGCCGTGAGCCAGGGGCAGAGTTCATACGCCTTGGCCACCAGCCGCCGTACAGCCCTGGCCCGCAGCTTCAGGCTGTCCTTGTCGCGGGTATAGAGCCCGTGCTTTTGGGCGTTGTCGTTCCTCGGCTGGCCGCCCCGACCGCGCTGTTTCGCCAGCTCTCTTGTGCCTGTCGATGCCATGTTCATGGTGTGCGTCGGACTAGGAAACCGATGCTCTTAGCTACGATTCCGCCACCCGCTAGCTACGGATGTCAACGGGAATGTCAACGAACGCCTCCAGGTTCGTTCTGACGAGCAGGAACCGGGGCCACCGTTGGGGCATGACGTTCACACCACGGCTCCCCATCGTCGGCGTAGTAGTCAACATCTGCCCCACATTCGCGGCAGTGATGGAAGTAGTCCGACTGCCCGTTTCTTTGTGTCCGGTTAGGAGTAGGAGTATGAACAGAAACTTCCTGATTGGTTTCTGTCCGTACCACGGGGGGTTTGGACACAAACTTTCCCCAGTACTTGAAGGGACTTCCTTTTTTCCCTTGGCCGGTTCGTCCCAGGGCCCCGTCAGCGATGAGCTGTTCGATGGCTCGCTTTCCTGTGCTCCTGGAGACAGCGTCCAGCAGGTCGCCCTCTACCACGGCCTCATCCTCGGTCGTGGGGGCGCTATCTAGGATGGCCTGACGCGCTTCGCGCAGTGCAACCTCGGTTTCAGACCCGAGTGTGACGTAACCGTTGTCAGTCAGCTCGATAACGAGCTTGTCTGGCGTCTCGGTGAAACGTGAGACCGCCTCCAGGACGCGGACTGTTGGGCGAGTATTTCCCTCCCCTCGGCGGACGGAGACAACGATATCCACGGCGCCTGAGAACGCGGAGCTTCCACGTCCGGCGTCCACGATGTCACCGCCGCTCTTTCGCTCGTGGCGGACCACCACGACGGCCAGGCCTTCAGCGGCCGCTTCCTGGAGCGGTGCCAGTGCCTCGAAAGCCTGCCCTGACGAGTTCTCGGCGTCTCCCTTCAGTCCGGCAAACTGAGGCAACGTGTCCACCACCAGGAGCCCGGCACCTCGGGTTTTCGCCTCGGCAACGGCTGCGCGGGCCACCTCCGGCCATGGCACGCCGACCGTGTCGCGCCAGGACAGGACGACGAAATCGAGCCGGTCCATTAGGTCCGCTCGCCCCAGGGCTTCCCGGAAGCTCACAGGGGGCTGCTCCGTTAGGTAGACGACGCCGGTCTTCGTCGTGGGCTTGCCCAGGAATGGTTTGCCGTCTAGGACAGCCCTAGACATATGGGTTAGGAGGGTGGTCTTGCCTGCGGTCTTGACCTTCCCACCAAGCTCCGTGATGGCCCCGCTAGCAACGTAACCGTCGACGACGTATTCCGTCTGGGGGGGCGTCTCGCGGGCAATTTCAGCGGCCGTCCGGAACGGCATTTTCGTTTCTGTCGGAACCGCGTCTCCTATATGGACAGAAACCTTTTCGGCATCGTAACGACCCACACTCTTGGCGATTGTCCTCAGCTCTTTGGCGGACAGTCCGCACGCCTCAGCATGGGGCACCAGGAGGGCGGTGATGTCGTCCGGCTCCAGCCCGGCACGGCGCAACGCTCCCGCGATCCGTGTTAAGTCCTCGTTGCGATGGCCCTCGGTCAGACCGTCGAGCACCTCTGCCACCCAGCCGCCATCGGGGGAAGAGTTGGCCTCTTTTTGGTCCCCAGTCATGTCGCGCAACCATGAGGGCATGGGCGCAAGGTCCACGTCGTCGGGATGGCTGGAAACCTCAAAGACATACTCTTTCCCCTTGGCGTGGACCGACCCTGGCGCTACAACGTAGCCGTCGTCACCCTTAACGTCTAGTCCGGCGGCGACCCGCCGGCTTACGACGCGCCCACCGGGGTGACTGAGGTAAAGATGTCTCCCACGGCCGGTAATTACCTCCGGGGTGTTGGGGAGCTTGCCATGTTCTTGCTCAAGCGCATGGAGTGTCTCCTCCCCCTCCGGGCCATCAATGTCGAGTACGACAAAGCCTGATTCGGCACCTGTGCGGACGCCGATATTGGCGTCAGGCCAACGGTCCCACCAAGTGTCGATAACCTTGGGGTCCCGTGACGCTTGCTTGAACCCGCGTGGGGTAAGGGGATGCTTGGCAGGCGATGGGCAATCAGGATCGCCACAAGAGCACAGGTCCCCGTCCGGCCAGGTTAGTGGCAGCACCGACCAGCCACGACGCGCCAGGGCCAAGGCATGATTAACCCGCGTCAAGATGCGGCCTCTGGGTGCCAGCCTCTTCCTTGGCGTCGGCCTGTTCGGCCTGCGCCAACATACGAGCCAGCGCCGCCTTCGGCACCAACAGACGATGGCCCACCCTGATACAGGGAAGCTCGCCGTTTTTGACGGCAAGATATGCGGAGCCCCTTGACAGCCCGAGGAGCCGACCAGCCTCGGAGACACTCAGAACCAACGTGTTTTCCATAACCCACCTCCAGAATGGCTGGGCATCCGTTGACACCCAATTGACGATAGTGTAACCTGATATCAGGCCGTTATGGGCAGAATGGAGCTAGAACACTGTCGTAAGGAGTCCCATGCCAGCAAGTTATCCCGACGCCGTGATCGAAGAGGCCAAGAGGATGTACCAAGATGGCAGGCCGCCGGGACAGATCGCGGTAATCTTCCAGCTGAAGGGCGGGCGCTATGAGAAGTTCCACCGCGCGACCATCACTAGCTGGGCAAAGAGGTATGGCTGGGGGTCCTGGCGAGAGGCAAGAACGCATAAGCCCGACCGAGGAGACCCTAGCAAAGCCTTTGCCATCTCGGGGATCAGCGACCCGATCTTTCATCTGTCTTGTGTGAGAGCCAAGCGTCTCGCCCACGCGCACGTCCAGCAGGACCAGAAGGCCCCCACGAAGCAGATCATCTTCCAGACGCTGCTAGAAGTAGCCGATGAGCTTGACCCAGGAGCACAGGTCTACAGTGCCCTATACCCCATCATCCACGATCAGGTGCGGCAAACGCGCAAAGAGATGAAGGAACACGAGGATTATCTGTCCAGTGAAGCCGGGCGAGAGGATCAGCGTAAAGAACTAGCAGCGTGGCACAGAGACAACCCTGAGAGGTGAAGCATGAGCCGAGGCCACATCCGACAAAGAGCGAAAGGGAGCTGGACCCTAACGGTCGAGTTGCCCGCAGACCCGACCACAGGCAAGCGTCAGCACATGTACGAGACGGTGCGCGGTACGAAGCGAGACGCCCTCAGACGGCTCTCAGACCTCCAGACTGAGGTCGATGCGGCCGGCTTCGTGAAACCGTCGAGGATGACGTTGGGCGAGTTCCTCGAACAGTGGCTCAGGGACTACGCCAAGATGAAAGTGCGGCCGCGGACCCTCGAGGGCTACCAGGGGATAGTGCGGGCCCATCTGATACCCAAGCTCGGGAGCATCCCGCTGTCGGAACTCCAGCCCGCGCATCTCCAGCACTACTACTCTGATGCGCTGGAGAACGGGCGGCTTGACGGGAAAGAGGGCGGTCTGTCCGCCCGGTCGGTGCTGCACCACCACCGAGTTCTATCGAAGGCCCTATTACACGCCGTGAAATGGAAGCTCACCGCTCAAAACGTCGCCAAGGCCGTCGATCCGCCTAGCCCAAGGCGCACGGAGATTGCCCTACTGGACACAGCCGCTATCGGGAGGCTCCTGGAGGCCGCGCAGGGGACCGTCTATTTCCCCATGATACATCTGGCCCTGTACACGGGCCTCCGGCGCTCGGAGTTCCTTGGACTCCGGTGGGCCGACGTCAACCTGGACATGGCTACCCTCTCGGTGGTCCGGGTCATGCACAAGCTCAGGGACGGCCGGATCATCTTCCAGGAGCCTAAGACGGCGAAGGGGCGCCGCCTTGTCGCCCTGAGCCCTACCGCTGTCCTGGCCCTGAGAGCGCACCGGGAGCACCAGGAAGCGGACCGGGCGGCCGTCGGCGATCCCCTGGCCGATGACGCCCTGGTGTTCTCACATCTGGATGGGTCGCCTTTTCTCCCCGACTCAGTCAGCCACGCCTTTACGAAGATCGTGCGGCGCGCCGGTCTGAAAAAGGTCCGTCTCCATGACCTTCGCCACGCCCACGCCTCGCTCATGCTACGCCAGGGCATACACCCCAAGATTGTCCAGGAGCGCCTCGGCCACTCGACGATAGCGATCACATTAGACACGTACAGCCATGTGACACCGGGGCTCCAAGAGGCGGCTGCGCTGAAGTTCGACGAAGAGCTGGCAGAGACGGTCCCTGTCAACGGCTCAGTTGACAAAACTCAGACCGTTCCGTTGACAAACCGTTGACAAATGGCCCTTTTGGGCAATTATCAGGGCCTCGTGGGAAATCCACGAGGCCCTTTGTTATGCGCTTGTTACTGGAGCCAACGGACGGATTTGAACCGTCGACCTGCGGTTTACGAAACCGCTGCTCTACCACTGAGCTACGTTGGCTCGGAACTGGACGGACGGGGTGGGCACGTGGGGTATCAGACCGTTCCTAGGCTTCGGCTATCTTGATATTCTGTCTTTGACACCCATCATGACATCAACGCGGATGAGCCGTCAGGCCACAGAGCGCACGAAAGCCTTTCAGCAACATCTTTTTGCAGCTCTGGCGCGATCTGAGTGTAGATATTCATCGTCCTGCTAATCTGCGCGTGCCCAAGAATCTCCATGGCCACCCTTGCGGCAACACCCTGGGCAGGCGCAGGGAAGCGCCCCATGTCTCAGATCATGATAGCGCATGGCAGGCAGTCCTGCCGACTGAAGTAGCGTGCGAAAGCGGCGGCTCTCGTGAAAGGAAGTAAACGCCGCCTGGCCTCCTCAGTGAACACCAACGCTCCCCATGCGTCGCCGTCCCATGCGTCGCCCATGAGCGTCAGGACTGGTGGGGGGGCAAGGCTCCTGCGTTACGGGGGTCCCCTCGCGTGCCGCCGTGACGTCAGGTCCCTTGTGGGTGCTTGCAAATAGGAAGATATATTCCTATACTGTCCCCATGCGCAGAAAGAAGGGTGCGCTCATCCCACTCGAGGTCTCCATTCTGGAAGCGGTCACCGACCTCTTCCGCCGCGGCACGCCCCAGTCCTACGGCTTCATGCTTGCCAAGGAGCTCAAGGAGCGGACGGGGGCGCGCCTGCTCACGGCCTACGGCACCCTATATAAGGCGCTCGACCGCCTGGAGCAGGCCGGCTACCTGGCGAGCAGGTGGGAGGACCCGGCCGTCGCGGCCCTGGAGAGCCGGCCCCGCCGCCGCTTCTACCGGATCACCCTGGCGGGTGAGACGGCCCTGCTCAGCGCCCGGGCCTCGGCCCCGGCGAGAGCGATGCCCCGGCCCGGCACAGGGAGCGCCTTCGCATGAACGCGGCAACCGTGCCATGTTGGTCCTCCGTCAGGATTCCCGCAGACGAAGTAACCTGGCTAGGTGTCAAGCCGGGCCAACGAGCACGTCGTCGCCCTCTATCCTCACAGGGTACGTCGGTACGGGTTCTACCGCAGGGGGGTTTTCTACAGCTCCCGTGACGACGTTGAACCTGCTTCCGTGGCACGGGCACTCCAGGATGTTTCCCTCCAGATCCCCATCGGCCAGGTCGCATCCTGCGTGGGTGCACTCGTTGTCGAGTGCGTAAAGCTCTCCCTCGACATTGAGCAGGACAATGGCCCGGTCCCCTGCCTCCACCAGCTTCATCTCTCCGGCGGCTAGCTCTCCCACCTTTGCTACTGGAACCGATTCTGCCATGGAACACCTCCCCGGCTGCGTTCTGACAAGTGCTTAACCCGTGTTGGACGCGGCAATTATAACCAAAGCCTGACTCGCGCGGAGGCTTGGGGGCAGTAGTCCTGTCCGGCAAAACTCGGGCGCGTTGCTAAACGCAAAGGCCCTCCGGCCAGCACGATCTTACATGTCCGCTGGTATTCAAAACCGATATCTCAGGGACTCGTTTTCTAAAGGTGACCAAGCGTAATGTCAGTATGATTCATTACAGAGAGAGGTCCTGACTGGACACTTGGGCCACTCGGTGGCACGGGGCGAACCCGTGCCGACTCCAATAGCGTCGGTGGTACGCACGCACGGCAGCGCAAAGGATACCCTATCATATCCAACCGTACCGATGATGACCGGACCGGCCCCATGCGCAGTACCCCAATTTTCCATAGCGGACCCACTGGACGTCATCCCGGTTTCGTCATCCGTACCACCTGTTTTTGCCTTTCGCGGCCACCTTACCTGTGGTAGACAAGGTATAACGCGGTCGTGGCATGGGCCAGTGGGAGGCATGAACGCGCAATGCTAGGGGTCCTGGCCTTCGCCATAGGAGCGTCCATCGGAAGCTTTCTCAATGTCGTCGCTGATCGGCTGCCCTCAGGACGATCGCTGATCAGCCCGAGGTCGTACTGTGAGGCCTGCAACAGGCCCCTGACCTCCCTGGATCTTGTTCCGGTCCTGAGCTTCCTTGGTCTCCGGGGAAGGTGCCGGCACTGCAGCGCGGCGATACCGGCCCGAGTAGTCGCAGTCGAGGCCGCCACCGGTGTCCTCTTTGTGGTGGCATATGTAAGGTACGGTCTCGGCTTTGACTTCGTCGTGGTGTGCGCAGCACTTTCGCTGCTGCTCGTCGTGGGGCTCATAGACCTTGAACGTGGCCTCATTCTGAACCGTATTGTGTATCCTTCCATCGTGGCGCTTCTGGTAGTGGCCCCGTTCTGGTCGGAGCTGGGACTCCCTCGTACCTTTTTCGGTAGCGAGGGCCTGTCCTCATCGCTGCTCAACTCAGTGTTGGCGGGCCTGGGCGCCTTTCTGTTCTTCATGGGCATCACTCTGGCCTACCCTAAGGGCATGGGTGGAGGAGACGTAAAGCTGGCGGGCCTTTTGGGACTGCTGCTGGGTTATCCCGGTGTGCTAATTGCCTTATGGATTGCCGTCATTGCCGGAGGGTCGGTGGCGGTCGCCCTTCTTCTGACAAAGAAAAAAGGAAGAAAGGATGCCATACCCTTCGGACCGTTCCTGTCCTTCGGAGCGCTTGTGGTGCTCCTCGGAGGAACGGACGTCACGTCTCAGTACTATAGTTTCGTCGACGGCCTCACAGTCGGGTAGAGATATCGGCCCCGGTCACGTCTCTGAGAGTCCTCCTCTCCTGCCGCCCACTAGCCCACTCCGGTTGGTAGAGCGTCCCAAGCACCTCCGTCGATCGCTAGCTTCTGGTCGGCCATCAGGACACCTCCGGGCCCGCTACTCCAGGTCCACGATGGGATCGCCGTCGAGCACCTGCTGGCCGGGCCGCACGTGGACGGTCTTGACGACGCCGGTCCAATCGGCCCGGAGCACCTGCTGCATCTTCATCGCCTCGAGCACGCACACCTCATCGCCCGTAACCACCTGATCGCCCTCCGAGACGGCCACAGAGACGATCACACCCGGCATAGGCGAGCGGAACACATTGACCGCCGACGGTACTCGGACCTGGGGGGCGGGCTCCGCCGGAGCCTGTGGCTGGGGGGCTACCTGCGACTCGGGCCGGGACCCTGGCCGGAGCTCCGTATCCGGCGGAGCCGGAGAGCTCCCGGTCAGCTGGGTATCGACCTCGACGAGCACGCCATCCACGATGACGCGGACCGGGCTGCTGTCCAGGTCTCCGACCTCGACGGCATACCACCGCTCGCCTATTCTGACCCGCACTGTCCGCGACATGGCGCTCCGCGACCCTTGGCTGGGGCCCGTGGCTATACGCTAAAGAGGAGGCTGTTCCACGAGCGAGATGAAGATGCCGGCCACGACGGCGGAGCCTATGACACCTGCCACGTTAGGCCCCATCGCGTGGGCCAACAGAAAGCTACGCGGGTTGGCCTTCTGGCCCATGTGGTGTGAGATCCGGGCCGCCATCGGCACCGCCGATACGCCCGCCGAGCCAATCAACGGGTTGATCTTCTCCTTCAGCACGAGATTCATGGCCTTGGCGAACAGCAGTCCCCCTGCGGTACCCGAGGCAAACGCGCCCAGTCCAAGCCCTAGAATAACCGCGGTCTGCGTATCGAACACCCGCTCGGCCGACAGCTGAGTCCCCACCGTGATCATGAGGAATATGGTGGCGATATTGAGCAGCTCGTTGGAGGCGGCGCTTGTGAGCCTCGGCACCACGCCACTCTCCCTGAAGAGGTTCCCTATCATGAACATCGCGATGAGCGGCGCGGAACGCGGGACTATTAGAATGATCAGGACCATCGCAATAGACGGGAACATGAGCTTCTCGAGACGTGACACCTCCCTCGGAGGCTTCATCACGATCTCGCGCTCCTTCTTCGTCGTCAGCAGCCGCATCAGCGGCATCTGGATAAACGCGATTGAGGCCATGTAGGAGTAGGCGATAACGGCGGTGATGCCCAGCAGTTCCGGGGCCAGCCGTGCCGAGAGGAAGATAGTGGTGGGCCCATCGGCGCCGCCGATAATCCCGATGGCCGCAGCCTCCGGCAGAGAGAACTGGACACCGAGCCCCGGGAGGAGGTCGGTCGCTAGCGCTCCCCAGAATGCCAGAAAGATCCCCAGTTGCGCCGCGGCACCCAGGAGTAGGGTCTTGGGGTTCGCGATGATAGACCCCAGGTCGGTCATCGCGCCGAGACCGAGGAATATGATCGGCGGCAGGAAGTTCCAGAAGGCTAGGCCGTAATGGAAGACTATGCCAAAGATGCCCGACTCCTGGTATTTCGCAGCGCCGCCGGCGAAGTCCAGCAGACCCGTAGAAGGCCCTAGATTGGCGATGATGATGCCCAGACCGATGGGCAGCAGCTCGTAGGGCTCAAGCTCCCGGCTGATGGCCAGAAAGATAAAGCCGAAGCCAACGCCCAGCATGATGCCGTTGCGCCAGTCTATGTTGTTGAAACCTGTGGAGCGCAGAAAGTCCAGAAACTCTGTCAAGTCTACTCTCGCTGGCCAGTGGATGTTGAGTGGAGCGGCAGCACTAGCCCTGGTCGCCACCGGCCGTTCCGGCGCGCGTCCGGGCTGCCATTATGGCGGTAACGGCCGCGACCGCGGCATGGGCTCGGTTGCGGGACTCCGCCTCCTCCTGGACCGCCTTCGCCGCGGCCCTTCCGGAGACTCGCTCCAGTACAAATTCCGACGAGACCCTCACGACAGCTACCACCACTATGAGCAGCACCAGGAGCCCGAACGCTGTCCCGATGCCTATCGCCGTTAGGATGGCCGCTTCCTCGACGATTGCCTGGTCGATCGTCGTCACCTCGTGTATGTGGAGAATCGAAGCGCAGGTGATTTTACATCAACCACACTCTGTCGGCTAGCTACGCTCCCGGCCAGTTAGCGCCCGCGGGTCGCGCCCCGCCGTCCGGGCCGCAACTGGCGAGCGGGTTACTCAGCCTATATAATTGTCTGGCCGCAAAGGCTTGCCGAGGCGACAGGAGGCCGACCGTTATGGCCGGGAAGATAGATTTCAACTGCGACATGGGCGAGAGCTTTGGGATGTACAAGATGGGCCTGGACGAGGAGGTCATCAAGTACATCAGCTCGGCCAACATCGCCTGCGGCTTTCACGCAGGCGATCCCATGTGGATGCGCCACACGGTGAGGCTTGCCGAGCAGCAGGGGGTCGCCGTCGGAGCCCATCCCAGCTATCCCGACCTCACCGGCTTTGGCCGCAGGAACATGGCCGTGACCCCGGATGAGGCCAAGAACGATGTGATCTATCAGATAGGGGCGCTGGCGGCATTCACGGAGTCCAAGCGGTTGCAGCACGTCAAGCCGCACGGCGCAATGTACAACCAGGCGGTCAACGACGAGGCGCTGGCGAGGGCGATATGCGAGGCGGTCCTCGAGGTGGACCCGGAGATGATACTGGTCGCACTGGCGGGCTCCCCATGGATTGCCGTTGCCGAAGAGATGGGCATGCGGGTCGCCCGTGAGATCTTCGCCGACCGCGCGCTCAACCTGGACGGCACCCTCGTGTCCAGGTCGAAGCCGGGAGCGGTGATCCACGACACCGGAGAGGTCGTGGAGCGAAGCATCAGGATGGTCACCGAGGGCAAGGCGGTGGCCGTCACGGGAGAGGAGATGGACGTCCAGGCCGACAGCCTCTGTCTCCATGGGGACACACCCGGCGCCGTCGAGATGGCCAAGGCTCTCAAGGAGGGCCTGGAGTCGTCAGGAGTGGAGATCGTTCCCGTTGGCCAGCTGGTCTAGACTCCCAGGCCGCCCGGCACTGCTCCGGCCCAAGGCGGTCCGCGAGGCCTGATGTACGATAAGCCGCGTTTTCTTCCGGCTGGAGACCAGGCCCTGGTGGTCGAGTTGGGCGACGCCATCGACCCTGACCTCAACCGACGGGTCAACAACCTGATGCGGGCCGTCGAAAAGGCGAACGTCCCAGGCGTCATCGACCTCGTGCCCACCTACCGCTCCCTGCTCATCTACTACGACCCTGTTGCCACATCGGCCGCCGATCTGGAAGCCGCACTGGCAAGGACCGAGAGCAAGGCGGACGAGGCCACCCTAGAAAA
>JADFHV010000282.1 GCA_022566975.1 Chloroflexota bacterium | reverse complement strand
AAGTCGTCTCTATGACTGTGGACTAGAAGCGCCGGCCAGGCTCGATGACCACCTGGGCGCCGCCCCCACCCCTGAACCCTCCGGAACCTCTGCTCCTCGAGCTGGCGCCCCAACTGCTTCTCACGCCGGTCTTGCTGCTCTTGAAGGCGCTGGTCGACCTTTGACGGCTTTGATAGCTCGTTCTGCCCTGGCTTAGATTTCGGCTGGCGCTGGTGTAGCGGCTGCCATGGAAGCTCTTCTGCCTGTTGAAGTATCTCGTGTTTTTTGACACCTGGGACCGGTAAACCGATGACCCTCGATAGTTCGCCCTGCTCGTACGCATGGTACTGGCTCTGCCGGGAGACGTCTGATAATAGCGCGGTCCGGTCAAGGAGGAGATGAGCAAGTACGTGAACAGGAAGTTGCCGCCGCCAAATGAGCTACGGTAATAGCCGTTGGCGCCGTGGCCTCGGAGCTCATTGTTGTTGTCTTTGTTTACGATGGAAAAGAGCAGGTCATCTGTGGCGTCCTCGATGGTGCCGTTCCCGTTCAGGTCTTCGAATCCATTGAGGACCAGGCCTTCGGCCTCCTGGCTGGACCGGATCAAGACCAGGCCGTCGCCCTCGTAGATCTCGTTTACCCGGCGCTCGAACTCCGTGGGGCTGTCCGACTTCTTGAACGCCTCCTGTATCTCGTCCAGGTTGATCCTGCCCGCCGCTCCGTCGGTGGCGGCCCAGTCGTCGTAGGTCGGGCCCGGTGCGCAGGCCGCGGCCACGGGTCCGGCCACCACCATCGTACCGGCCAGCACCGTGAATCCGCGGCTTCTCAGCTTTCTCGCCATCGTCCTACCCCCTGTGGACTTCCAGAGCCCGTTGCCGCCGCTCAGATGCGGCGGCCTAGACCAGAATGGAGAGCACGTCCTCGGAAAGAGTGATCTCCTCTGCTTCTTCGTCATCGGTGACCGTCTCTAGCGGGAACGTCAGCAACCTCGGCAAAAACGCGTCTATAACCCTCGCCCTGAGGAGCTCGTAGGCCTCGAAGCTCCTGAGGCCGAATTCGGCCGCGCCCGCCTTGAGGCTAAAGTGGCCCAGCGAAATGCTCAGCACCGACTCCTCCAGACCATCGAGGTGGCCTCTCCACATCTCGTCCGACGTATGCAGGAAGAGCAGCTTCTCCAGCCTTGTGAACCGAATGTCGCCGGCCCGCGCACGCGCGTCCTCCAGCCCGGCCGCCACGAGGCGGCCGACCTCAACTGCCAGCGTGTCCAGGCCGGACCCGTACAGGCTGTCACAGTCGAGCCCAAGGTCGAGCCACAGCTCCTCGGCCATCCGTTCGAACTGCTGAGTGTAGTCGTAGAGCCGCGATTCCGTTAGGTACCGCGCGACGAAACGCTCGGCCCACCCGGCGACGAACCCCCGGCAGTCATCATGAAATGGGGCCGCCTCGACCACCTCTCTCCGCCCGCGGTAGTAGGCCGTGGCCTGTGCTTCGAGGACACGCCAGTACTGTCGGCTCAGGTCGCGACTCTCCTCCTCGTCGGACTCCAGTTGGCCCTGGACCCGCGCCAGGTGACGCTCCAACCTCGGTCCCGCGTAGAACGTCCGCCCGCTTTCATCTATCTGTGGTCCGTCCGACATGCCCGAGCCATTGTCGCCGCGGAACTGAAGGAACCGGTCCTCCAGTGAGAGGATGAAACGCGACGCTCCAAAGGCTCCCTGCCTGCCGCTTCTCCCCCTCAGCTGCCGGTCTACCCTGGCGGCCTGGTTCTTCTCGGTAGCCAGCACATACAGGCCAAGCCCAAACTCCAGGACTGTTTTCCTATCAGCCGGGGGCCCGCCGGGCCTTCTGGACACCGCCAGCACCGTCCCGTACGGACCGGAACCCGCGTCATCACGCACAATCGTGAGCCCGTGGCGCGTCGCCAGGGCCTTGTGAAGCAGGGCCGCCTCCTCTCGCGTTCCGCAGCCAAGCTCCACCTGCCCGACGGAGTTATCCAGAAGGTCGAGCACGAACTTCACATACTGTTCGATGATGCGCCGGTCCGCGCCCGGCTCCAGGACAATATCGGTCCCCCTGCCGGCCATGTTGGTTGCAATGGTCACCGCACCAAAGGACCCGGCGCTCTTGATTATCGCCGCCTCTGCACTGTTCGTTACGGCGTTCAGCAAATTGTGCTCGATGCCATGCTCGTCCAGCAGCCCGCTGAGCTCTTCCGACTGCTCAACCGTGAGCGTCCCCACCAGCACGGGCCGCCCGACCCTCTTACATGCCCTGACCTCATCCACGATAGCCCCCAGTTTGTCCCGGGGGGTCAGGTACAGCCTCGCGCCATAGTCCACCCGGATGGGAGGCCTCGTGGGAGACACAGCAATCACTTTCAGGCCGTACTCTTGCTCGAACTCGTCCCGAGCCTCGAGGGCCGTACCCGTCATCCCCGCGACGTGGGAGTAGCGGCTTATTAACCCCTGCACCGACATCTGGGCCAGCGTCTCGCGTTCCGCATTGACCGGCAACCCCTCTTTAGCCTCGAGAGCGGCGTGAAGGCCCCATCGGTAACGATTGTCCGGGAGGGTCCTGCCCGTGGACTCGTCAATGAGCACCACCGACCCATCGGCCACCACGTAGTCAACGTCCCGCTTGAGCAGGACGTAAGCCCGCAGCATCTGGTACACCTGGCTCATCCGGTTGTTCTGCCGGAACAGCCGCCTCTGCAGTCGGTCCCTCAGCCGTCGTCGCTGCTCCAACGGCGCCTCGCCGTCAGCCTCGGCAAGGGCCAGCCTCCCCTCGAGGCTCGACGTGTCGAATAACGGCCCCAGCTCTCTCTCAAGAAGGCGCTGGCCCCTTTCAGTCAGAGCGACGAACTGACGGGGGGAGTCGACGACATAGAACAGGTCCCTTGCCAGCTCGTTACCGCATTCGCCGTCTTCTTCGCGGTCGATCACGGCCGAGGCCTGCCCGTACGCGCGGGGGTCTTGCGCCATCTGGCGTTTCAGGACCTCGCTGTCGGGACTGGCCATCAGGAGCTTGGCCAGCAGCGTTTTCCACTTGTCACTCCGGTGCGCGACCCTCCCCAGTTCAGCCTCTATGCGGCGGACCGCTTCGGCTTGTTGCGAGACCAGCTTCTCG
>JADFHV010000281.1 GCA_022566975.1 Chloroflexota bacterium | reverse complement strand
ATCAGTCCGCCGGTGGCGGCCAGTGAGAGGCTGTTAGCGGCATAGTATGCGGTTACGTAGAGGCCGACGGCCACCCCCCGGCCTCGAGATGGGAACCGCTCGGAGATGATGCGAAGGCCCGGCATGTAGACGCCGACGAGGCCCAGCCCCGCCAGGGCCATCAGCGCCATGGCCGAGGCCATGTCATCGGCGACCCTCGGAAAGAGGATGTGGGCGGCGATGGACAGAGGCGCAACGGCCAGCAAGACGCGCTTGGGGCCGAACCGGTCAGTCAGCGGAATAACGACGAGGGCGGAGACGGCGTATCCTGCCAGGTAGGCCGAGTAGATTGCGCCCGACTGTGTGTTGTTAAGCCCCCACTCCTCCTGGATGACCGAAATGGCGGCGATGTAGCTGGCGAAGGGCAGGAGCAGCACCATCAGCATCAGGCACATCATCAAGAGCCACACAAGTGCCTGGCCCTCGATTCCCTCGAGCAGCTTCTCAGGCACCAGACGCGTCTCTCGGAGGTTCAATCGCCTACCCGGCTGTACATGGTCGCCAGACTATAGCGGCGGCGGTGAGGGCCAGTCAATGGCGCCAAGGGTCCTTTTCGGGTGCTCGGGTCGACCGTCCGTGCGGCTCGACGCTGGGTCAACGAAGATGGCGCCCGTCCCCTGTGGCTCTCCAAGAGCACGGCTCATCGAGCTGAACGGCCGCCGGCTATCGTGCCATGGAGAGGAGCTGTTTTGCGGCGACGACGAGGTCTTCGTTCTCGCTGATGGCGATGACCCGCTCCAGATCGGGTATGGCCAGACCGGGCTCGTCGATGATCAGGTAGACCTGTCCGCGCAACATGTAGAACCGTTCAGACTGCGGGTCCAGCTCGATGGCGGCGGACAGGTCGTCTATGACGGCGTCGAAGTCCTCGAGCCGGTAGTTGAGCCTGGCCCTCTGGTAGTAGGCGTCCTGCAGGGTCGAGTCGAGCTGGATGGCCCTTGTGAAGCTCAGGATACCGTCGTCCACCAGCTCCTGGGAGGCCATTACCAGGCCCCGATGGTGGTAGGCAGAGGCCAGGTCCGGGTCCAGATCGATTGCCCGGTTGAGGTCCGAGATCGCGGAGTCGAGCTGGTTGTAGCGGTAGTAGACGTACCCCCTGTATGAGTAGGCCTCCGCCATCTGAGGGTCCAGTTGGATGGCCAACGTGTAGGCGTCAAACGCCCCGGCGAGGTTGGCGTGCTCCTGGCGCTCCTGTCCCAGCTCATAGGCTTCCATGGCCTTTTCCTGTGGCGATGCCTCCGCTCCGCCGCACGCGGCTATCGCCACGGTTGCGGCGGTCCATGCCGCGAGCCACGGAATGGAGAGGAGCGTTTGACGCAGGGTATGGCGGGCGAAGGTACTCGATTCCGAACGGCGGGAGTCCAGTCTCACCCCCCAAGTATAGCCGATGCCCGTGGCCTGCTGTCCGGGGCATGGCCTTTCCACGGCGGTCACCCTGCGCCTGAGCCGATCCCGGGTGATCAGAGCCGACCCCAGCCGGTAGCGCCCTCCGGGGTGATCTTGAGGATGGTCGGCTCTTCAGGCAGCAGCTCCCGGTACTGAGGGTATTTCTCCCGCAACATGTTCGCCGCCCGCTCTCGCTCATCGCCCTCGGGCATCACCTCCGCCCTGCCGTGGACCAGGACATAGGCCAGCGCGCTCCAGTCCTCCGAATAGTCGTCGATGAGCACGGCGACCCGGGGGTTCTCCAGGAGGTTGCGGACACGTTTCAGCCGGCGCGGGGCGACCTGCTTGGGCTTCAGGTCGAGCGCGGAGTACAGGGCGACGCCGTCAAAGGCGTAGCATATGGGGACCACGTGGGGTCTTCCAGAGGCATCGGCGGTAGCCAGGTGGGCCACCCTGCGGGAGGTTATGAAGGACGCGAGTCTGGCTTCCATTCCGTTGAGAGCCCCTCCCCTCAGATGCCATGCCGGACGCGGAGTCGCCCGCTCCGCTGGAGACGTCCGGGGCTTGGGCCCGGAAACGGCCCAATGCGACCGGGCAGCCGCCTTGTTCCAGGCGGCGACGGTGTAAACAGGGCAATCGTGTCCGATGAGGTCGCGACTCATTCTACCGCGAGCGGTGCGCCGCTTCAAACGCCTGTGGGCGCGTCCGGTCTGCTATACTTCTGGGCAGCGGCCGCATATGCAAGGAGGGCAAGGAAGTGGCGCAAGTCAAGGACGAGATCCGTCTGACGAGCCTGGCCAACTGCGCGGGTTGAGCCTCTAAGTTCAGTCCAAAGGACCTGGCGCAGGTGCTGCGCCAGCTACCCGAGGTCTCGCACCCCAACCTCCTCGTTGGGATCGGCACGTCGGACGATGCTGCGGTCTACAAGCTGGATGAGGAAGTAGCCCTGGTCCAGACGGTGGACTTCTTTCCGCCCATCGTGGACGACCCCTTCAAGTACGGGGAGGTGGCGGTGGCCAACGCCCTGAGCGACGTGTACGCCATGGGCGGCAAGCCGCTGCTTGCCCTGAACATCGTGGGTTTCCCTATCCAGCTCCCCAAGGATATCCTCGCCGAGATCCTGAAAGGAGGTGCGTCCAAGGCCCAGGAAGCCGGGGTGCTCATCGTGGGCGGACACACCGTGGACGACCAGGAGCCCATGTACGGTCTCGCCGTGACCGGACTGGTCAAGCCGGGCAGCCAGGTGACCAACGTCGGGGCCCAGGCCGGTGACGTCCTGGTCCTGACCAAGCCCATCGGCACAGGTATCATAACGACCGCGGGCAAGCATCAGCAGGTTGGCCGGGAGGTGCTGGACAGAGCGGTCGAGGTAATGAGCGAGCTCAATCGGGCCGCCTCCGAGGCGATGCTGAGGGTGGGTGTCAATGCCTGCACGGACGTGACGGGGTTCGGCCTAGTGGGACACCTGAGGGCGATGGTCGAGCGCGGCCTGCTGCGCGGCGCCCTGGCCCATTACGCCAATTTCGGCCATTGCCTGATCTATGCGGTCAAGGCGGGCCGGCTGATCGAGCGGCTCGGCGATGGCGTGGCGGCGCCGCTTCTGCTGTCGCTCACCCGCTCGCTGGTCTATGCCCGGCGGGAGGACAGGATCCCCGAATTTCGCCACTATGCCCAGGCCCTGGCCGACTGGGGTCACGGCGGGACGGTAA
>JADFHV010000280.1 GCA_022566975.1 Chloroflexota bacterium | reverse complement strand
GTGCCGTCCACCTGTGCCGTACCCGGCAGATACCCCATCAGGGCGAAGGCCACCGTAGACTTGCCGCTTCCCGACTCGCCCACCAGACCCAGGACCTCGCCGCGTCTGATCTCGAGGGACGCATCCCGCACGGCACGAACCGTGCCCCTGGGCGTGTAGAAGGTGACAGCAAGCCGGTCTACTTCGAGCAGCGGCCCTTCCGGCCGAGGCGACTGGCTCACGGCGCCTCCAGGGGAAGTCGCACCGACTGGCGTATGCCGTCGGCCAGCAGGTTTACGCCCACGACGAGCGAGCCCATGGCCAGGGCCGGGGCCAACGCCGCCCATGGAGCGGTCGACAGGTTCGGGAAGGCCTCGGCGACCATCAGGCCCCAGTCAGGCGTCGGGGGCTGGACGCCGAGGCCCAGGAACCCGAGGCCGGCGGTGAGAAGGAGGGCGAAGCTGACCCGTATGGACGCCTCCACCGCCACGACGGGAATGATATTGGGCAGGATCTCCCGGAAGATTATGTAGAAGACCGGCTCCCCCCGGAGGCGGGCGCTCTGCACGAACTCCAGGGGCTTCACGGCCAGAGTCGCACTGCGGATCACGCGGCTGACCGCCGGCGTGAAGGCTATGCCGATGGTAAGAATGACCAGCCAAGACTCTTTGGATGGCCATAGGTCGACAGTGAGGCGCTGGGTCCCAATGTTGATCACCAGCAGGGCCAGCAGCAGGCCGGGAAACGCCAGCAGGATGTCAATCCCCCGCATGATGAGCTGGTCGGTCCGGCCCCCAATGTATCCGGCGGTCATCCCCACAGTGGTGCCCAGAGTAATCCCAAGGACGGTCCCGATGACAGATATCCAGATGATCGAGCGTGCCCCGGCCATCACCCGGCTCAGCACGTCGCGGCCGAATTTGTCCGTGCCAAACAGGTGGTCTGCCGACGGTCCCGTGAGCCTGATCTCCAGTTCTTTTTGGCCAAACTCTGTGGCCGAGTAGGGCGCCAGCAACGGCCCGAAGAGGGCCAGGACGACGTAGACGAGGATTATGGCGAACCCTATTCGCCCAGAGTTGGTCCTGAGGACGATGGACAGCCCACGCCGAGCCGCTCGGCCGGCCGTGTTCAGCAGAGTGCCCACGCCTCCGGCGGGAGCCTGGCTGCCCAGCTCTTGTATGGCCATCAGGCGAGCTTGATCCGCGGATTGAGGACGCCGTACAACAGGTCAGCCGTCAGGTTGCTGAAGGCGTACACCGCGGCGATGACCAGCGCCGCCGACTGAAGCAGATCCACGTCGCGGGTGTTGATCGCCATAAGCAGCTGCCGTCCAACCCCCGGGTAGGAAAAGACGCTTTCAACGATGATAAGCCCACCGAACATGTAGCCCACGTTATTGGCGATGACGGTGATGGTCGGAAGCATTGCGTTGGGCAGCACGTGGCGGATCACCACCCGGCGCATGGGCAGACCCTTGAGTATGGCCGTGCGGACGTAGTCTCTGTCCATCACCTCGATGACGTTGGCCCGTGCCATGCGCATGATGTAGGCGAACAGGGCCGCGGTGATAGTGAGGGTCGGCAAGACCATCACCGAGGGTCTGGACCAGATGCTCTCGCCGGGGAGCATGATGCTCGACGACGGCAGCCACCCCAGCCACGAGGAGAAGACCAGTATCAGCAAGACCCCCACCACGAACTCCGGGAGCGAGATCGTCAGGAGGCTTCCCTGGCTCAGCAGCCGGTCCATCCAGGTGTCGGGCCGTATCCCCACCCAGACGCCGGCGGCAAGCGACGTGGGGACCGCCACAAGGAAGGCGGCCACGGCCAGGAGGGCGGAGTTGGGCAGGCTACGCTTTATCATGGACGTGATTGACACGCCCGAACGGGGGGACACGCCCAGGTCGCCTCTCACCGCGCCGCCTATCCAGTCCAGGTAACGGACGACGGGGTGACGGTCCAGGCCCATCTTGCGGCGCAGGTTCTCCAGACTAGAAGGTGTGGCCTGCTGTCCCAGCAGAACCGAGGCGGCGTCCCCCGGCAGGAACTCCGTGGCCGAGAAGATGACCAGGGAGACCACGAGAAGGGTCGCGAAGATCAGTGACAGCCGGACGATTAAGAAGCGTAATATAGCTCAGACCTCCGGTTGAGAGCTCTTTGCAGACCAACCTTGTCGGCCTCCGTGCCGAGCTAGGCCCCAGGAGAGACGGCTGGCGCGCGCGGCCACATAAAACGTCGTCAATAGATTTACACCCCCGGACCGAGCGCACATCGTCTTTGAGAAGTGACGGGCGTCGGCGAAGCACCGACACTATACCCGTGACACCAGCCGCTGTCCCCAAGGTCGGCAACGAAGCTCATTGGCGGACGCAGAGCTCCGAGCATCTTGCGGTACAACGGCCGGCCTGTCGGTGCGGCCTTATTTAGCTGCCGAATATGCTATTCGTCGATCCACCATTCTTCCATGAGATAATGGGCAAGGTTCGGGTTAACCTGCATGCCCTGCATCCGGGTCCGGTGGGCATTAATCTTGGGTATGTACATCAAGTAGAGTACCGGAACGTCCTCGATCAGGATCTCCTGTATCTCCCGGTAATACTCCTTCCTCGTGACGAAATCCCCCTCGGCGCTGGCCAGGTCCAGCAGCTCGTCCAGTCGCGCGTTGTCGTAGTAGGACTCGTTCCAGACCGTACCGCTCCTCAGCTGTGCGCTGAGGGCCTCTGGCGCAGGACGCGGGCCCCACGAGCTGACGATGAAGGGGCAACACGGATTCATCCAGAACTCTTCCCAGTATGTGGTCGCGTCGACACTGTCTATTTCCACTCGGATGCCGGCCTCGGCGACCGACTCCTTGAATGCCAGCGCGATTTCCAGCTTCTGGGTGACGTCCGTTGTGGTCAGCGTAACGTCGATGCCGTCGGGATAGCCTGCAGCGTCAAGGTATGCAATGGCCCTCGGTATGTCCTGCATGATGATAGGCTGTTCGTCCCAGTAGTACTCGTCGTTTGGCCCCACGGGATGGTCGTTTGCATTGGCGCCACGTCCGAACAGAGACGCGTCGCGAACGAAGCTCCGGTCGACGGCGTACTGGAATGCCTTTCGCAGGTCCTTGTTGTTGAACGGTTCCCGGTCAGTGTGGAAGTCGAGGACCCGAACGCCGGCGGTAGGCGC
>JADFHV010000279.1 GCA_022566975.1 Chloroflexota bacterium | reverse complement strand
ATCAAGATCGCCGCCCACCGCATCGGGACCATCGAGGTCGAGACGGCCTTCCTGAAGCACACCGCGGTGGCCGAGGCCGGGGTGACGGGCAGGCCCGATGAGCTAAGAGGAGAAGTCATCTCCGCCTTCGTCGTCCTGAAGAACGAGTACATGGCGTCGGATGAGCTACGCAAGGAGCTGCTCCAGACCGTGCGTCGGGAGCTGGGGCCTGTGGCGGTGATCGGAGAGCTCAACTTCGTCGACATGCTTCCCAAGACCCGCAGCGGCAAGATCATGCGCCGGGTGTTCAAGGCCGTCGTCCTCGGCCAGGACCCCGGCGACATCACCACCATCGAGGACGAGGGCTCCGTCGAGGAGGCCCGCCAGGCCTGGCAGCAGATGATGGCCGAGATAGGGAACGGCGGGGGCTAGGGCCTGCTCCAGGTGCTGCTTCTTGGGCGGGGACGAACGATTCGGTGCGGCCTGGTGCGACTACGCCACCGGCCGGCTCTGCCATCCTTGCCCCATGAGCGTGGTGGATAGCTCGACCCCTAGCACCACCTTAGCGGCGTGAGTCGCCACAACCCACCTCTTGTACCAGCAATTGATGTGGTTATAATGGCTTGGAACACTAGCGCATAGGTGCACCCGACCGTGGCCAACCGAGAGCGTAAGACAGACGAGCAGAAGGTCGAGTTCGACGCGGCTGGTGAGGTCATAAGTTACGTATCCCTCGACCAAGCGGTTCTACTTGCACGCCAACTCGTCAGCAGTGAGGCACAGCGATATCGCGAGCGTCTGGGATGGGAAGGCATCGTCTGGTCGGAGAAGATCTCGGACCAAAGGGAGGACTCCTACCGGGTCGTCTTGGAGTTTCGGCGGCCTGCCCGAGGGTTGAACCAAGAGCAGACAGGAGAGGAAGAGTTCATTTACGATCTTACGGGTGACCTTCAATTCAGGCAGGTCCTGGTATGGCCTGAAGGGGCGGGTCCTACCAACTGGTCGTCCCCGGCGACACAGATTTCGACGCCGAACACGTTCGAGAGCTATTTGTCCAAGGTTCTCTCTCGTCTTAAGGACGATGGATTTGAGTGTCAGAGCGACGTCACTTGGCAGCATTACGCCTATAGGCTCGTGGCGAGCAAAAGAAAATCAACATTCTCGGGGATGTACTTTGTCTTTGCAGAATTGGCCACTATCGATACCATTCCCATTCGAGCATTCTCCAGGGCGTGTGTTGAGTGGGTCAGGGAGACCTATGGAGGATTCAACTTCACCTGTCTGCCCGTGACGCTGGCCAATGGCGTCGAAAGCGATGTCGTAGATGCTATCGAGCGCGAAACCCCGAGCGACCATAAAGGCGCTACCGTTTTTCCCGTGATTTACGATTTCGAGACGAACGCGTTGTACCATTACGACAACACATCTTTCCTCGGGTGGGCGAACTGGAGCAGGACACCGAAAGCCTTCGGGCAACTACTCAAGCCGTAGCGACTAGTGGGGGGGGCCAAGACGATTCGACAGGCTCTCCGAGGGATCGGAGGCCTACAAAATCCTTGTAAGAGTCGGACACCACGAGCGAATAACCTCCCGTTCGTCCTGAGCCTGTCGAAGGATGGACCCTTCGTCCGTTCTCGATCAGTATGCCGTTTTCCCGTCAAAGCTCCTCGGTCCCACGTGACGCTTGCCGTTCCGCCGGTGCTATACTCGCCAAAAGCCCTCTTGCGAGTATAACCACGCATGACCCTGACAGAGCCTGAGTCCCCCCTCAACGATCTCTGGGTAGCCATCGACCTGGAGACGACGGGCCTTTCCCGTGACGACGACGAGATCATCGAGGTCGGCGCGGTGAAGTTCCGCGGAGACGACGTCCTCGAGACCTTCCAGTCCTTCGTCAACCCCAACCGGCGGCTCGGCGACTTCATCAAGCGGTACACGGGCATCACCCAGGCGGAGGTCGACGCGGCCCCAGCCTTTTCGGAGGTCGCCCAGGACCTCCAGTCTTTCATAGGCTCCTCGCCCCTGGTAGGCCATAACCTCGCTTTCGACCTGGGCTTCCTGGACAAGAACGGCCTGAGGCTGTCCAACCACCGGTCCGACACCTGGGACCTCGCCTACGTCCTCACTCCGAGGCTCAAGGACTACTCCCTCAAGAGGCTGTCGGAGCTGTTTCAGGTGTCTCATCAACGCCCCCACAGGGCGGTTGAGGACGCCATGGCCACGAGGGGCGTCTTCCTGGAGCTGCTCAAGAAGTGGGCCGAGGCGGACCCTTTTGCCATCGCCCAGATACGCCGCCTGGCCGCCCGCTCCCCGTGGGTGCTCTCCTATGTCTTCGAGCGCATGGACAGCCGCGTCGCGGTCTCAGGAGAGAGCCCACGGACGGACGCGTCCGGCTTTGACCGCAGGGCACTGGGTCGCCGATTACAGCGCGGCAAGCCCCTCCGCCCCAACGAGCAGACCCGGCCGATGGACGTGGAGCTCGTCGCCTCCCTGCTGAAAGAGGGAAGCCCACTGGCAAAAGAGATACCGGGCTTCGAGGAGCGTGACGAGCAGGTCGCCATGGCCCGTGCCGTCGCGGAGGCGGTCAACCAGGGCTCTCGCCTGATCGTGGAGGCGGGGACGGGCGTTGGCAAGTCGATGGCCTACCTGCTGCCGGCACTTCTCTACGCCTCGACGAACGGCAGACGGGTGGTCGTCTCCACCAACACGATCAATCTGCAGGAGCAGCTTCTGAACAAGGACCTGCCCGCGCTCGTCGATGCGCTGGCCCATGTAGGAGAGGTGAATCTAGAGGACGTGCGGTTCTGCCAGCTCAAGGGCCGAGCAAACTACCTGTGTCTTAGACGATGGCACCAGATGGCCAACACCGAAAGCCTCACACCGGCGGAGGCGCGTCTTACCTCCAAGGCGCTCATGTGGCTCCAGACCACCGAGACCGGCGACCGGAGTGAGCTAAACCTGGGCCATCCCAGCGCGGCCGCGCCCTGGGAACGCCTCTCCGCTCAGGGTGCCGTCGAGTGTCCCCGTACCGACGGCCCCTGCTTTCTACGCGCGGCCAGGGAGCGCGCCGCGTCGTCCCATATCGTCATCGTCAACCATGCGCTGCTCCTGTCGGACCTGGTCGCCGGAGGCGGCCTGATCCCCGATCACGACGTCCTGATCGTTGACGAGGCCCAT
>JADFHV010000015.1 GCA_022566975.1 Chloroflexota bacterium | reverse complement strand
GACCACTGGCACATCCCGCGGTTGGGCGACCCGATCCCGGCAGCCATCTCCGCGGTAGGTCTCGTTGCGGCCACGGCCCCATCCGAGTCCGCGAAGATCGACATTAACACCGCTGACGCCAAGCAGCTGATCGACCTGCCCCGTATCGGCGAGATAATAGCCCAGAGAATCATTGACTATCGGGACGCCAACGGGCCATTCTCCATTGTGGAGGACCTCCTCGCCGTGCAGGGCATCGGCCCCAGCCTACTGGCGGGCATCCGCGACCTGGTAGAGGTCCGCTGAGCAGGCCCCGGGTGGTGAGGGGGGACCGGTCAATAGAACTCTAGCGGAGGTGGGGGATGCCGCCGGATTTCATCAAAGAGTCGGACCTGTGGGGCCCGGTCTTCGCACTGGGTGTTTTCGCCAGCCTGCTTCTGGCAGCGGCCGTCGTTCAGGTCGTCTTCCAGATCATGCTGAAGCACCGGATGCGCGCCGCGCCGGAGGCGCTCGACACCCAGATCGTAGCGTCCATAAGGGGCCCCGCGGTCCTGTTCATTATCATCCTGGGACCGCTGCTGGGATTCATCGCGCTGACGGAGCTGGAAACCCCGACCTGGGACAACCTGGACGGGTTGGACATCTGGGCCCGGCGGGTATGGGCACTCGTGGTGATTGGGGAGGTCAGCTACCTCGCGTCTCACATGAGCCAGGCGCTCCTGGGCTGGTACATCAAGATTCTGGCCGCGCGCACCTCTACGGGGCTCGAGGAGAAGCTGCTTCCACCGGTCAGACGCGTCCTGCCCATGACAATCTACGCGGTCGGTACGCTGATAGCTCTCGACCGCCTCGACGTCGCCATCAGCCCGCTGCTGGCCGGATTCGGCATCGGCGGCCTGGCGGTGGCTCTGGCCGTCCAGCCCACGCTCGCCAACTTCTTTGCGGGCACCTACCTGGTGACCGAGGGAGAGTTGAAGGAGGGTGACTTCATCGAGCTGGAGGGTGGCCCCTCCGGCTACATAGTGGACGTAGGATGGCGCAGCACGAAGATCCGCAGCCGGTTCAACAACCTGGTGATCATCCCCAACTCGAAGATGGCGGACAGCATCGTGACCAACTACTACAGCCCGACGCCGGCGATGAACGTGATCGTAACCTGCGGTGTGAGCTACGACTCGGACCTGGCAGAAGTGGAGCGGGTCGTGCTCGACGTCGCCCAGAATGTTATCGAGCGGTCGCCCCACGCGGTCAGCGATGTGGAGCCCTTCTTCGGCTTTTCAGAGTTCGGCGACTCCAACATCGATTTCTTCGTGTTCCTTCAGGCCAACGACCGCATAGGGACTTTCACCCTCACGAGCGAGCTCATCAAGGAGATTCGCGCCCGCTTCCGCGAGAAGGGGATAGAGATCAACTACCCCGTCCGCAGGCTCGTCTACCCGAGCGGCAATGGCGTCTCACCCATCGTGGAGCCCCAGGGAGCCCCGGTAGAGGCGGAGTCGACCGAGGCCGAGGACCGCTAGCCTGCCCTCGGCGTCAGCACCACCGGGCTGCGGATGGGCTATTGTCTTCCTCTCAGGGGTGTAGCATGGGACCCCGACAATGACGCTCCTCCTTCTGGCCTCCGCATGGCTCGCCGGAACATACCTCGCCGTGACCTTCGATGTGCCGGCGCCTCCTCTTGTGCTGTTCCTCCTTGCCGCCCTATTGCTGGTTGTCCCCTTCGCGGCCTCGCACCGCTCCGTGCTGCCGCCCACCCTCTCGGTCGTGTTGGTCCTGGCCATGCTACGGGTGGCCTCTATCGGTGACGGCGACATCTCCGCTCTCGATCCCTACCACGGCCGTGGCGAATTGGAGGTCGAGGGTGTGGTCGTCGACGACCCGGAGGCCGCAGGCTCCGCGATACGGTTACGGCTCCGCGTGGACCGCGTCCGTGCGGACGATGTCTGGGCCGAAGAGTCGGGGGATGCCCTCGTCACCCTGATGGCGCCTGCCCAGCTCGCCCGCCAGCGTGACGCGCCGCTCTTCCGTTACGGCGACAGGCTGTTGCTGGAGGGCGCTCTGGGGGCTCCCCCCGAGCTGGAGGAGTTCGACTATCCGGCATATCTGGCCCGGCAGGGCATAGGCTCGGTGATGGAGTTCCCGACGGCGACCCTTCTGGACGACGGCGGTGGCACGGCCTTCCGCCGCTGGCTGTACGGCGCGAGGCGGGGCCTCGCGGACTCCCTGGCCCGCGTGCTACCAGAGCCTCAGTCCGCGGTCGGGCAGGCCCTGCTTCTGGGACTTCGTGACGGTCTGGACGATGAGCTGCTGGACGACTTCCGTGAGACGGGGACCTCCCACGTGCTGGCTATCTCCGGCCTCCACGTGGGCGTCGTCCTTGGCCTGGGCCTGGCCTTTGGCTCATGGGCACTGGGCCGACGACGCCAACTCTATCTTCTGGTGCCGCTGCTGCTGGTCTGGGCGTACGCGCTCCTGACGGGCATGTCGCCATCGGCTACCAGGGCGGCGATCATGGGCACCGTCTATCTGGCCGCCCTCCTTTTCGGACGTCCACGCAGCGCCCTCCCAGCCTTAGGCCTGGCAGCGGCGCTGATGGTGGCACTCGATCCCAACGTCCTGTGGAGCGTCTCGTTCCAGCTCAGCTTCACCGCCGTCGCGGGCATCGCCCTGCTTACCGGCCCGATCTACGAGCGGATGAGCACCATATTCGAGGATCGTGTCCCACTCGAAGGTGCGTCGGCCCGGCTCTTCTCAGCCATAGCATACCCCGTAGCCGTCGGCGTCGCGGCGACCGTTGCCACGATCCCCCTGGTAGCCTTCTACTTCCAGCGGGTCTCCCTGGTCGGGATTCCCGCGACCGTCCTGGTGCTTCCCGCCCTCCCGCTCGTGCTCGTCTCCCAGGCCGCGACCGGACTTATAGGCCTGGCAAGTACCACGCTGGCCGAGCCCGCGGGCTGGATCGCCTGGGCGAGCACCGCGTATGTCACTGGAGTCGTCGGCGTCGTAGCGAGGCTCCCGGTCACAGCATTCGACACCGGAGTATTGGCGCCGGTGCTGGTGTGGCTCTACTACGGAGCGTTGGCGGCGGTGCTCCTGCGACGAGCGCTCAGTCCGGTGGCCGTCCGCTCGGCCAGAGCAGCGTCGACTTTCGCTCTCGCTCTTCCCCGCATCCCTGCAGGCGTTCGATGGCCGCTCATCGTCGCCGTGGCTTCGGTGGCCGCCCTTCTATGGATCGCCGCCCTCACCCAGCGGGACCGTGGCCTCCGCGTCGCCTTCATCGACGTAGGGCAGGGTGACGCCATCTTCATCTCCACGCCGGGCGGTCATCAGGTCCTGATCGATGGCGGCCCCGGCCCTCTGGACGCGGTCCGGTTTCTGGGGCGCGTAATGCCCTTTCGGGACCGGACCATCGAGATGGTGGTCTTGACCCACGCCCATAGCGACCACGTCAATGGGCTCATTGAAGTGCTGGACAGGTACAAGATCGAGCAGATAGTCGAGCGCCGTGTCGAGCACGTAAGCACGTCCTATGAGGCCTGGCGTCGCGCCGTCGAGCGGGAGGGCGCTCGTGTCACGGAGGCGCTGGCCGGCCAGCTAATACCGCTGGGCGACGGCGCCTACCTGGAGGTGGTCAGCCCTGAGGACCGGCTGCTCCGAGGCACGTCGTCCGATGTAAACAACGCGTCCGTAGCTATGAGGCTGGTCTATGGGGACGTTAGCTTTTTCCTGTCCGCAGACATGTTCAACGAGGCCGAAGGCGCGCTCGTAGCTCGGCAAGGGTCGCTAGACAGCGACGTGCTAAAGGTAGCCCACCACGGCAGCCGTACTTCGTCCCGGCGCGATTTCATCGAAGCGGTCAGCCCGGCGGTAGCCGTGATCTCGGTAGGCGCGGACAACGGGTTCGGCCATCCCCACGCCGAGGTCATCGAGGGGCTTCGTCGGCACGTCCCTGAGCAACTACTCTTTACCACTCAGGACCGGGGCACCATCGAGTTCATCACCGACGGCAAAAGCCTCAGAGTCAAGACCGAGCGCTGACTTTGTTAGCCTCCCAGCTGCCTGTGGGCGTCCCGGATGACGCTGTCCGTCTCGTCCCAGCCGATGCACGCGTCCGTGATCGAGACACCGTACCTGAGCTTCGAGCGATCGGCTCCTAGGGTCTGGTTGCCCTCGCCTAGATGGCTCTCCAGCATTAGACCCACGACCCCGCCATTGTTCAGCCTCTGTTGGACGAGGTCCCTCAACACCCTAGACTGTATCTTGTGGTCCTTGCCCGAGTTCCCGTGAGAGCAGTCGACGATCAGGTTCGGCTTCAGGCCCCGCTCCTCCAGCTTGCGCTGCGCGGAAGCTATCGACTCGGCGTCATAGTTGGGCCCCGTCTTGCCGCCCCGCAGGATCAGGTGCCCAGCCGGATTGCCGGTCGTCTTCACCAGCGAAGCGGCGCCATTGTCGTCGATGCCGAGAAAAACGTGCTCCGATCTCGCTGTAACTATCCCGTCCACGGCGATGTCGACCGTCCCGCCGGTACCGTTCTTGAAGCCGATGGCCATGCTGAGGCCGCTCGCCATCAGCCTGTGGGTCTGGCTCTCGGTAGTGCGGGCCCCGATGGCGCCCCAGGAGACCAGGTCGCCAAGGTACTGGGGTGTGAACGGCTCCAGGAACTCCATCGCGGCCGGAAGGCCGGCTCCGCACACCTTCAGAAGAAACTGCCGGGCCAGACCCATGCCGGTCTCCACATCATGGTCGCCGTTCAAGGTCGGGTCGTTGATGTAGCCCTTCCAGCCCAGGGTCGTCCGCGGCTTCTCGAAATAGACCCTCATGGCGATGAGGATCCGGTCCTTCACGTCTTCGGCCAGCCCTGCGAGCAGCCCTGCATACTCCAGGCAGGCCTTCGGATCGTGGACCGAGCAGGGCCCGACGATCATGAGCATCCGCTCGTCTTCCCCCGCGATGATCCGCTCGATCTCGAGGCGGTGTCGGGCAACCTGTCTCTGGACCGCTTCGCTGCTCGGGTATTTCCTCCAGTATTCCGACGGGGGAGGCAGCGGCTTGATGCTCTGTACTCGTACGTTGTATACCTGCGGGCTCTTGGTCTCGACCATCTCTAACTCTCCGTCTTATCCTCTCGTTCTCCTGTGCGCCGTACCTGAACACGAAAAGACCCCAGCCGCCGCCGGCTGGGGTCTTGGTTTCTGGGGTTACTCTTATGTCGACGCGGTCTAGTACACCAAGACTTCACCGGCAGCCTTTACGCCGGTAAAATAGGGATACGGCCTCCGCCACTCTTGTAGATGTATCTTGCTCACAACGGTCGAATAATAGGGCGGCGCCGCCCCGCTGTCAAGTTTGCTCAAGGTGTCGTTCCCCGCTTCGTGGTCCCAGGCCGCGCCCGGCGTCCCGGCCATGCAAGACCCGGCGCGGCGTTGGGCGTGCCCTAGGCCTTCTGCACCGGGTCGATGTTGACCTCTCTCTTGGCGATGACCCTGAAAGTCAGCGCCGTCGCGCCCCCACCCTCGTTGCTGTCGGTCACCTCCACGGTGCTCGGCCCGTGAAGATAGCTTATCTCCTCTCCGTCCAGCCGGAACGGCCGGTCGTGGCCCGGATAAAAGACCTGCGACGTGTCCAGCATTTTCTCGACGCTCTCAGCCGCGTCCTTCACGTCCCAGAAGACGTTGTATGGCAGCCGGCGCCTCACGGTACCGCTGTCCGGAAGCGCGTCTCCAGCGACCAGCACCTTATCCCCATCGGTCTCCAGCAGGACGCTGATGTGGCCCTTGGTGTGCCCCGGCGTGTCCACAACAGAGACGCCCTCGGCTATCGTGTCGCCGTCCGACACGGGCTCGACCTTCATCTTGCCCAGCATATCCGCGATGTACCACGCGGCGCTTCGATCGCCCCGGTTCGGGTTTCTGGCATAGTCCAGCTCAGTTGGGTGGAGCACGATGCGGGCGTTCCTGAACAGGTCCGTGTTCTGGCAGTGGTCCCAGTGCAGGTGGGTGAGGATGACCGTATCTATGTCCTCGGGCTCCAGCGAGCGGTCCGCCAGCGCCCTGACGAGATTTGCACGTCGGGACGCGGGCCCTGTGTCGATGAGCATTCGTCTGTCACCAACGGACAGCAGGGATATAGTGGACCAGCCGAGACCACCCTGGTCTGACACGAAAGAGAAGCCGTAGGTCAAGACGTCGAGGTTCGCCACGGGGATTCTCCTTGCCGCAAAGGCGCGGGCACTGGGGCGCTTTCATCGATGCGTAGGGGCAGACCTACGTGTCTGCCCACAGCCGCGGAGGCTCGACCGCCACGGGAGGGTACGGGGCGCCTACGCCTGTGTCAAGGTGCCGAGCGGACGCTCAGGTCGTCCGAGGAAATTGACACCCCTCTTGCGCTGTAAGTATAATCGTTCCATATTTGGAACAGGTTTATGCCCAAACGAACCTATCAACCACGCAAGCGACGTCGGAGCCGAGTCCACGGCTTCCGATCACGTATGAGTACCCGCAACGGCCGTAACGTCCTGAAGCGACGCATGTTCAAGGGACGCGCCAGGCTTACGGTCTGAGGCGAGCACTCCCCCTTCTCGTGCCCGGCGGCTGATGAACAAAGACCAGCGCCTGACCAAGGCTACGGACTTTGCGGCTGCGAGACGCGAGGGAGAGAGCTGGTCTGACAACCTCTTGGTGCTCATAGCGAGGCGGAATGGCCTGGATGTCGCCCGGTTTGGTTTCTCGGTGGGGAAGAGGGTTGGGAAAGCGGTGGTACGAAACAAGGTGAGACGAAGGGTCAGAGAAGCGGCGCGCCTCACGCCGGTACGGAGCGGCTGGGACCTGGTTTTCGTGGCGCGTAGGGACGCGGCCTCCGCGGACTTTCGCCAGCTCAGGCGTTCATTGACGACGCTCTTGCGCCGGTCGGGTCTACTGGGCGACGATCTCCCGGGCCCTGTCTCTCCTCCCAGCAGCGACTGATGCGAAAGCTCGCCCTCGGCGTAATACGGCTTTATCAGGCGATCGTATCGCCCTACTGGAAAGGGTATTGCCGTCACGCACCGTCTTGCTCTAACTACGCCCACGAGGCCGTCTCAAGGTACGGCGCGCTCAAGGGCACCCGGCTCGCCCTCAAGCGCCTGGGCCGCTGCCGGCCTCTGGGCACGCGTGGATATGATCCAGTCCCCTAGGCGACCGCGCTCCCTTCACCCCATCCGGTATTCGTTAGTCATGGTCGTGCTGCTTCTGCCGGCCATGCTGGCGGCATGCTCCACCATAGGCAACCCAGAGGGCTGGTCCGGGGCGGCGGTTTCCGACGACGCGTTATACATAGGCACGCGTGAAGGCACGGTGAGGGCGATCTACTTAGGGAGAGCAGAGGACGGAGAGATGGTGCCGGAGGGAGGCAGGGAGCTTGGCGAGATCATCTGGGAGTTCGAGCTCAGGGGAGACGAGCAGTTCCGGGCGGTCTACGGTACGCCCGCGGTGTTCGAAGACGTGGTCTACGTTGGTGGGTACGACGGCTATCTGTACGCCCTCTCCCGCGAGGGCGACCCTGAATTTCCCCGTCAGCCGAAGCTGCTCTGGCAGGAGCGCGTCGGGCGGGGCGTGGACGATGACGTTGATCCCATTGTGGCCACCCCGGTTGTGGCAGAGGGACTCCTGCTCGTCGCGTCATCCGACGGCTACCTCTACGCGTATGACGTCGACGCACGGGCCGAGGTGTGGAGGTTTCGCACGGGTGACAAGGTCTGGTCCACGCCCGTCGTCGGGAACGGCGTCGTCTACTTCGGTTCGATGGACAAGAACGTCTACGCCGTTAGCCTCGAGGACGGTACCGAGCTCTGGCGGTACCGCACCGACGGTGCAGTCGTCGCTGCGCCGGCGCATGCAGAAGGCCGCATATACATCGGCTCCCTCGATAGCGTCTTCTACGCCTTAAATGCGGCGTCGGGCGTTGTGGAGTGGCGGTTCGAAGGGGCGAACAGCTGGTTCTGGGGCGAGGCCATCGTAAGCGGAGGGATCGTGCTGGCCCCATCCCTCGACGGTAACCTGTACGCGCTGGACGCCGGTACGGGCGCCCTCCGATGGACTGTCGAGACCGAGGGGGCCATCGTAGGCTCGCCGGCGGTCGTCTTCGACATGGTCGCTATCCCATCCAACGACGGTCGGATCAGGCTGGCCAGGCTCAGGGATGGAGCCCAGCTTGACGCGTGTAACCTCGGAGAAAAGGTCAGGACGCCGTTGGTCGAAAAGGATGGTCACATCTACTTCGCGGCAAAAGACCACTCCATTCGCTCTCTGAGGATCAAGTCCAACGGGAACCCGGACGAGATATGGGTACACCTCACCAATAAAGACGACCCCATTCCCAGGGGACGATCCATCGCCTGTTAGGAGCCTCGGTGCCGAAACCAGAACTGACGGGACCGGATCGGAAAAGCCCAGGCCCTTGGACCGCCCAGGGGGGACTGACAGCGTGCTCATCCCAAGCGACATTGCCGGGGGTGGGGCCACCTTATCCTGGGCGAAGAAGCCTGGGGAGGGGCCTGGGAGGGCACAAGCCGGGGATTAGGGTGTCCTAAGACGTGTGGGATCTGATCGTCACAGTCTGGAACGCTGCCATCATAGGCCCGATGGTGAACAGCCTCGTGCTGTTGTACAGCGTCTTCTTCAACAGCTTCGGCGCCACCATCATCATCTTCACCGTCATCATCCGGGCGTTGCTGATTCCCCTCACCGTCAAGCAGAGCCGCCAGATGAAGGCCATGTCAGCGCTCCAACCCAAGCTAAAGGAGCTACAGCAGCGCTTCGCCAACGACCGCCAGCGGATCTCCCAGGAGACCATGCGCCTTTACCGCGAGCAGGGCGTAAACCCCCTCGGCTGCCTGGGACCCATGTTCATCCAGATGCCCATCTGGATAGGGCTCTACCGGGCACTTCTCACTACGCTGCCGTCAACTCCCGAAAAAATGGTGGGACTGTCCAGTCACCTGTATTCGTGGCTGCCCAGGGTCAACGAGGTGATACCCCTGGACAGCTCGTTCCTGTGGCTTGACCTGGCGCTGCCGGACCCGCTCCCCGTGCTCCCCGTGCTCGTGGGCGCGTCGATGTGGCTGATGCAGAAGATGACGACCATGCCGGCGGCGGACCCCAAGCAGCAGTCCACCAACCGCATGATGCTCTGGATGATGCCCCTCATGTTCGGCTTTTTCAGCCTGAGCTTTCCCAGCGGACTGGCCCTGTACTGGGTCGTGTCCAATATAATTGGAGTGGTTATTCAGGGATTCGTAACGGGCTGGGGACCCCTGGAGTCGGCGTTCCTGTTCGTTCGGCGCGCCGGCGCTCCCGCGGAGGCTCCCGCATTGGTAACCCCAGCGGAGGAGATTGTGCCCGATGCAACCACGAGTGATAGAGACGAAGGCCAAGACAAAAGAAGAGGCAATAGAGATCGCCCTAAAAGAGCTCGACGCAGAACGCGGCGAGGTCGAAATAGACGTCGTTAGCGTCGGCAAGTCGGGAATCCTGGGCATTGGTAGCGAGCCCGCCCGGGTTCGGGTAACCTTGCTGGACAAGCCCACCGACCTGGTGAAGACGACGTCCGAGGTCCTTGACAGCTTGATGTCGAAGCTCGGGGTGTCGGTCGTCGTGAGCCTCAAACAGGCGGAGCGGCCCGACCTTGGAGGGCCAGTATTCGAGATAGAGGGTGATGACTCTGGACTTCTCATCGGGCGCCGTGGCGAGACGCTCAGGAGTCTCCAGTTTCTGGTCAGGGTCATCGTCGGCAGGAGGCTCCAGGCGCGGGCGAACCTCCTTATTGATGTCGAGGGGTACCAGCAGCGGCGTTATCAGACCCTGACCAACATGGCGCTTAACGTGGCGCAGCGCGTCGCCGCCACGGGCCGGTCCATCCCCCTGGAGCCCATGCCTCCCGATGAGCGCCGTATCGTCCACGTGGCCCTGGCTGAGCACGCACAGGTCACCACCGAGAGCACGGGGGAGGGCGACAGCCGTCAGGTGGTCGTCCGGCCCAAAGACGAGTAATCTCTGAAAGGGGGCCTTAAGGGGGCCTTGCGCGTATCCGACCGTCTGCAAGAGCCTCCGGACCTCCTGGCGATAGGCCATGTGGCGAAGGACCTAGAGCCGGGAGGTTACCGCGTCGGCGGTGCGGTGACTTACGCAGCGCTGACCGCTCGCGGCATGGGCCTTAGTCCCGCCGTCGTCACGAGCGTCGGTCCCGATCTCGATCCGGCCGGGTCGCTGCCCGGCATCGGAGTCCACGTCGTCCCCGCGCCCGACTCGACAACCTTTCGCAACACCTACGACGACGGCCGGCGTACGCAGGTCCTGAGCGGCGTGGCTGCCCCGCTTGATCTCACGGATGTCCCCGTCGAGTGGCGGGCCGCCCCCCTCGTGCTACTGGCCCCTCTGGCCGGCGAGGTCAGTGACGAGCTGGGGCGAGGCTTTCCCCATGCTACGGTCGTGGCCTCCGTTCAGGGATGGCTCAGACGTTGGGACGCCGAAGGGCGCGTCAGTGCCGCGGGCTGGGACGGAGACGGGGTATTGCCCCACGTGCACGCTGCGGTCCTCTCCCAGGATGACCTCGTCGACCGGAGCTGGCTCGAGCGGTGGAAGGAGACGGTCCCGGTCCTCATAGTCACCGCCGGCGCCGAAGGGGCCATGGTCCATCTCCAGGGCCGCTGGCACGATGTCCCCGCATTTCCCGTGCACGAGGTGGACCCCACCGGCGCCGGCGACGTATTCGGATCGGCCTACCTCATACGATACGGCGAGACCGGCGACGTCCTGCTGTCCGCGCGCTTCGCCTGCTGCGTCGCCAGCTTCTGTGTCGAGGCCGAGGGGACCCAGGGTATCCCTACCAGGGCCCAGGTCGAGGCGCGACTCTCGGGCCGCTCAGGCTTGTAGCGCCCCACGTCAGAGCAACTGGTGTCGTTCTCATGAAGGTGGCGTCTCCTCAGGGCGGTGTCCGTCGCGCGTCGACTGTAGCCGATGGTCCGACCCGGAGTCGCCTCCGTATTGGGTGCGCCCGTAGAGACAGGCCCCTGTGCCTGCCCTGGGTGGGGCTGTTGTGCTATCGTTAGCCACTGATCTGACTGTGTTTGAGCCCCCGCTGAGGCATCTGTGACCTTTCAGACCCTGTCTCTGGAGACCGAAGGCCACGTCGCCACGCTGACGCTGGACCGTCCGTCCGCAGGCAACGCGGTCAACGAGACGATGGCCTTCGAGCTGAGAGAGGCGTGCGCGCAGGCGGACCAGGACGGCGATGTCTGGGTCATGCTGCTCACGGGCAGCGGAGATACCTTCTGCCGCGGGTCCGATCTTTCCAGTCCGATAGAGACCCTGGGGGTCGCCGACGCCGTGGCCGCCATTCGGATGCCGGTCATCTCCGCTCTCAACGGCGATGCCACGGACCAGGGCCTGGAGCTGGCCCTGGCCTGCGACATCCGCATAGCGTCTTCGCGGGCGAGGCTCGGGCTTACCCAGGTCAAGCAGGGGATGATGCCCTGGGACGGTGGCACTCAGCGCCTCCCGCGTCTGATCGGTCTCGGCAGGGCGATGGAGATGGTCCTGACGTCGCGGGTGCTCGGAGCCCAGGAGTGTGTGGAGGCCGGCCTCGTTACTGAGCTCGTCGACCCCAGCCGGCTGATGGACCGTGCACGTGAGCTTGCTTCGACTGTCTCCAAGTACGGCCCCATCGCGACTCGCTATCTGAAAGAGGCGCTTCAGAAGGGGGCCGACTTGACGCTGGAGCACGGCCTTCGCCTGGAGGCTGACCTGAACGTTATCCTCCATAGCACCGCCGACCGCGCCGAGGGAGTCCGCTCCTTCCTGGAGCGCCGAAAGCCCGAGTTCAGAGGAGAGTAGCATCGAAGACAGACAGCGCTCCGGACTTGAGGAGTGGCGCACACGGACGGAGTCCGGGTGGGAACAACGACCTCGGGGGTGGTGAACAGACGGAGATGAGTACTCCGCCATCTACTCTAGTCACGGGCCGGTGGCCGAGGTGGTCCTGAACCGTCCCGGGGGACTCCGAAGGGGTGCACCCTGCGACCGGGGTTTGGGGGTGTCCCCCAAAATTCTTCTAAGGGGAGTGGGGATAAGATAGCCGTGGAAGAAAGCACGGTGCTCTTTTCGAAAAACGGCCCGGTGGCCGAGATTGTCCTCAACCGGCCAAGGGTCATCAACGCCTATAACGTCCGGATGCGGGACGAGCTATTCCAGGCGCTGGAGGCGATCCGAGACGACCCAGAGGTTCGGGTAGCCGTCCTGCGTGGAGCGGGAGACCGCGGCTTCTGCGCGGGCGCGGACCTCACGGAGTTCGGCACCGCGCCCTCCCAGGTAGTTGCCAGGGAGGTCCGGTGGGAGCGGGACGTCTGGGGACTCTTTCTCGCCATCACCAAGCCGTTGGTCGCCGCCGTACACGGCCACGTCATCGGCTCGGGCGTCGAGATGGCCTGCCTGTGCGATATAAGGATCGCGTCAGACGACGCCGTCTTCAGCATGCCTGAGACCTCCCTTGGGATGCTGCCCGCCGCCGGTGGCAGCCAGACACTTCCCCGTATCGTTGGCCCCGGCGTTGCCATGGACATACTCCTCTCGGGGCGGACCGTCTCGGCACAGGAAGCCGGGCGCATGGGCCTCGTGCATGCGGTCGTACCCAGAACGAGGCTGCTCGACGAAGCCCGGCGCGTCGCCGGCGAGCTGTCCTCGCGCAGCCCGGCCGTGATGTCCGCCGTGAAGACGGCTATCCGGCAGGGGATGGACCTGACTCTTGCCCAAGGGCTTGAGCTAGAGGGAAGGCTGACCGCCCAGGTGTTTGGAGGGCGGGACGAACCTTCACTCGCCGCCGGTGACACACACGCATGAACACCACCGAGTTTCTGACCATCTCCTCCGCCATCGTCCCCGAAAGGCTCGCCATGGTCGTCGGCGACCGGCGGACTACTTACGAAGAGCTCAACGTCCGTGTCAACCGGCTGGCCAACGGTTTTTCGAGCCTGGGCATGCGCGGGCGTGACCGCGTCGCGGTGCTGCAGGTCAACTGCGCCGAGCACATCGAAACTTACTTCGCAGCCGCCAGGCTCGACGCGGTCTACGTGCCGCTGCATTACCGGGCCCGCGCGGACGAGCTGGTCTACATGATCAACGATGCCGCGCCCACGGTGCTGCTTGTGGGGCAGCGCTACGTCGACCTAGTGCGCTCATTCTCCGGCAGGCTGGAGTCCGTCGAGCACTACGTCGCCCTGGAAGCGCCCACGGACGGTTGGCACTTCTACGACGACCTCATCGGTTCGGCATCCGACGACGAGCGCTTTCCTGAGGGTGACGGCGACGACCTTACCATGATCCTGTTCACCGCCGGCACAACCGGTGCTCCCAAAGGCGTGATGCTATCTCACGACAGCTTTTCGTCCTACATCCTCAGCAACGTCATGCCAGCTGACCCCGAGATCGTGGAGAGGAACATCCTGACCGTCCCCCTGTACCACATCGCCGGCGTTCAGGCGGTGATGGCGGCCATCTACGGAGGTCGCACCCTGATCGTCCAGGGCCAGTTCGAGCCCAAGCAGTGGCTGGAGCTGGCGGAGCGTGAGCGGGCCAACAGGGCGATGATGGTCCCCACCATGATCAAGAGGCTCATGGACCACCCAGACTTCCACAAGCACGACCTGAGCAGCCTGGAGGTCATCACCTACGGCGCGGCGCCCATGCCGCGGGAGGTCATCGAGCGGGCTATCCGGGAGTTTCCGGGGGCCCGCTTCATCAACGCCTTCGGCCAGACCGAGACCGCCTCCACCATCACCATGCTGCCGCCCGAAGACCACGTCCTTGAGGGCAGCCCAGAAGAGATCGAAAAGAAACTGCGGCGGTTGACCTCCATTGGCACGCCCTTGGACGACGTGGAGGTACAGATAGTCGACGAGGAAGGAACGCCGGTGCCCGTGGGCCAGGTGGGGGAAATTGTTGCCCGTGGCCAGCGAATGATGGCGGGATACTGGCATCAGGAAGCAGCCACCAGAGACGCCATCCGCTCCGGATGGGTCTACACGGGCGACCTGGGCTACTGGGACGAGGACGACTACATCTACCTGTCCGGCCGCGCCAAGGACTTCATCAAGCGTGGCGGCGAGATGATCTCCCCCGAGGAGGTGGAGCAGGTGTTGATGTCCCATCCCCAGGTGGATGATGCGGCGGTCATCGGTGTCGCGGACATCCAGTGGGGGGAGGAGGTACGGGCTGTGGTGGTCCGCCGCTCGGACCAGCTGGGGGAAGACGAATTGCAGGAACACGAATTAATCGAGTACTGCCGGGAAAAACTGTCCGGCTTCAAGCGTCCCCGTTCGATTGTATTCACCGACGAGCTCCCCCGCAACGTCATGGGCAAGGTCATGAAGCGGGACCTGCGGGAGGAGTACGGTTATCCGGTTGAGGCCAGGGACTAGCTTCTGGCGGTCAGCTATCAGCCGTCAGCTCCGGGACTCTTAAAGGGTGGGTGAGAGGTGTATTCTCCCCCTTGCGAAGGGGGAGCTAGAGGGGGTCGCGACTTAACCCCTCCGAGCCTCCCCTTCGTAAGCGGAGGAACTCCACACACACGCACTTAAATGAAGAGCATCAATGCCTTAGATGGTATACTCTCCCTTGTTCGCTGGCCTCCACGCTTGGCAACCAACCCGGGCGCCAGTGAACCATGGCGCCGCTGCCGGACCTGCATCAGCAGCGGCGGACTTTCGCATATTATCCAAACCAAGGGGCCAAAGGAGGTCAGCCAGTGAAAACGGTAGACGCCATCGCCGAGATATTGAAGCGAGAAGGGGTTGAATACCTGAGCTGCTTTCCCACCACGCCGGTGATCGAATCAGCGGCGGCGGCTGGAATCCGCCCCATCATCTGCCGCCAGGAGCGGGTCGGGGTGGGGATCGCCGACGGCTACAGCCGGGTGACCAACGGTGACCGCATGGGCGTCTTCGCCATGCAATACGGGCCTGGGTCCGAGAACGCCTACGCCGGAGTGGCCACCGCTTACTCCGACTCCACGCCTCTGTTGCTGCTCCCCACCGGCCACCCCCGGGCGCGCCAGGGTATCCTGCCCCACTTCAGCTCCATGACCAACTTTGCCGGTGTCACCAAATACCTGGAGCAGATCAACACGCCAAATCGCACTTCGCAGACGATGCGCC
>JADFHV010000014.1 GCA_022566975.1 Chloroflexota bacterium | reverse complement strand
ATCGAGGAGGCCGCCCGGCGACTGATGCGTTACTCGCCCGACTGCTTCGCCTACTACTGCACCACGGTCAGCTTCGTCCGAGGCTTCGGCTCAGACGAGGAGATCAACCAGCGAATCACGCGAGCCACCGGGCTGCCGGCGACGACTACCAGCACGGCTATGGTCAAGGCGCTCAAATCACTGGGCGTGCGACGCCTGGCCCTGGCCTCGCCATACATGCCCGACGTGGAGGCCGCCTTCATCGACTTCCTGACCGCCCATGGCTTCGAAATCGTCAGCAGCGTCGCCCTGAACCTGCCCGAGGACCATTCTATCGTGCCGCCCGAGCGGATCAGGCGTGCCGCCGAGGAGGCCGACCGCCCAGAGGCCGAGGCGGTTTTCGTCGGCTGCACCGGACAGAGAATTGGAGCCATACTGGACGACATCGAGTCACGGCTGGGCAAACCCGTGCTCAGCGCCAATCAGGTTACCGGGTGGCACGCCCTTCAGCTCATCGGGCGTGAGCCCGTAGCCGAGGGACGGGGCTCGCTTTTCGCCAGACAGGCTGCCGCGGCCAAATAGCGGTTTCCACAGGAGCCCACACATGGTCCGAAAGATGGAGATAGTCCTCGAGAAGCGCGGGGTGCGCTGCGTCGCGGAGCTTCTGGATGACAGAGCACCCAAGACGTGCGAGGCGATGTGGGCTGCCATGCCCGTCGGCGGCCAGGCCTACCACGCCAAGTACGCCAGCAACGAGGTCTACTGCCTGGTGGCGCCCTTCGCCGAGTCGGAGCCTGGCCAGGAGAACTCCACCATCGCCCCCGCCGCGGGCGACGTCGTCTATTTCCGGTTCCCGCCCGGCCACGTGAAACAGCCTGAGCTGGCCAAGACGGCCGACCGGGTCGGTATGGTAGACCTGGCGCTCTTCTACGCGCCCAACAACTTGTTACTGAGCCCGGCGACGGGATTCGTTCCGGGCAACGTCTTCGCGCGGATCACCGAAAACTTTGAGGCGATGGCGGCGGCGTGCGACAGCATCTGGCGGGAGGGATTCGTCGACGAGCGGCTTGTCTACAGTCGGCTGGAGTAGACGGGCCTTTTCTCTAGCCAGTAGGCGTCTCGGGACGGACTGTTCGAAACGCTGAAAGTAACCCTGTGGGAAGCGCCGGAGTTCGGCAGGTAGGACGCTCCATTCGGTGTCATTCTGAACGAAGGGAAGAATCCAAAGGGGTCTGGACGTCGGGCGGCGTAGCTTGGATAAGGCGACGCGGCCTGGGTAGACAACGGCCCTGGATTCTTCGTCGCTGTGCTCCTCAGAATGACAGACTCGGTGAACTCGGCCGGAACTGTCATAATAGACGTAACTTGACACCGGCGGACCTTAGGATACGAAGGGAACGTTCGACGATGGCTGGAGCCAACAGACGCTTCGTGGTGAACGAAAAGGGCAAGAAGGAGTCCGTTCTGCTTCCGGTTAAGGAATACGAGGAGCTTATTGAGGACTTAAAGGACCTGACCGTCATCGCCGAAAGGCGAGACGAGCCCACGAAGCCTCTCGAAGTGGTCAAGGAGAGGCTCGAGAAGAAATGGCGCAGTACCGCGTCGAGATAGCGCGGTCGTGACCACTTATACGCGCGAATTAGGCTTGCTTTTTGGCGCGGCATGCGACGGACTGAGGCAAGAGAGTCGACAACGAGCGCTGCAACGACTTGTTACGGAGAAAGACAAGATTTCCTTGGGAGAAGAGCGTGAGGTGCAGGTACAGGCGTCGTTCGCAATGCATTGGAGGCTGGCGGGTTTCCACGTAGAGCTTGACAGCTACGGCTCTGGCTCGGCGTCGCGACGCCCTGACTTCGGAATCCTGTTGCCACGCACTAAGGAATATCTCTTCCTAGAGTTCAAACTGCTATGGCCCGGTCAAGGGTACCAGCAAGCTGTCACCGATCTTGATAAGCTAAACCAAATGTTCGAGAAGGATGACAAGAGAGTTGGGTTGCTCACGGTGGGGTTTGCAGCAACCAGAACGCACCACAAAAAGTTCGAAACCGTGCACGAGATGATGTCTGAGCAGATCGCTGTCACGACTCTCTACGAACAGGTCGGCCTTGAGAAAGTTTCTTTCGATGGTATCGATGAAAGATTTCCCTACGCCTGGGTCGGTATGTGGGTACGCAGATTGACTCCGGAAGATGACACGGAACACACGCCATGACCATAACGCTGGCTATAAACGGACACGATATCGAGGTGCCGGAGGGCGCCTCGGTGCTGGACGCGGTCAACGCGTCGGGGTCATACGTGCCGCAGCTCTGCAAGGACCCCGACATGAAGCCCATCGCCGCGTTCGACCCGAACTCCAAGATTCCCGAGTACAAGGTATGCGCGGCCCGTCTGGAGAAGATCGAGTGAGCCGCGCCGGCGAGCGAGAGAATCTTCTTTCCCCTCCCCTGCAAGCGGGCGAAGGTTAAAGCCTGTCCTGAGCTTGACGAAGGGCCTGCCCTGAGTCTGCCGAAGGGCCTGTCCTGAGCTTGACGAAGGGAGCGGGCAGGTCGACCAACAGAGCAAATCATAGATGACCACGCCACTCAGCCAGATGCCCAAGCCCGACGCGGGTCAGTACGCGGGTAAGAGGAAGCTGTTCCTGGTGCCCAGCTTCATGGTCGGGCCCAACGCGCCGGACGAGGTCCAGCAGCTCCTGGACGGCTACTGGTCCGAGGTACGGGACCATATCAACAACCTCGAGCGCTCCCTGGGGACCGTCACCCACGTCTACCACGAGATGGTGTTCAGTGACGGGGACGAGGGCATGGACCTGCTTCAGATGCTGAACCCCAAGGGGTGCGCGTTCATCCAGGCCCTGTGCAGCTCAGGCGCTCGCCTGGAGGCGACCGAGGACCAGGCCCTGGTGGAGGAGAGCGCCGACTGGCAGCGCTGCATCTCCGTCGGCCTGGTCAGCGAGAAGGTACACAAGACGGCGGTGGACGGGTATCAGGAGACCACAAAGCTACGCTGGGAGCACATCGGTACCCGTGTCGATGAGACCCTGAAGGAGGGCGAGTCGGGCGCCATATTCGTACGCGAAGACCACCGAGTCCAGTTCCCGTCGGACATCCAGGTCTTCTACGTGGCGCCACCGTCCCTCGACTCCCTGAAACGCTGGCTCAGCGACCAGTTTCGACCCCCTCCCCAGACCGATGAGGGGCCCGCCGAGACCGAAGAAGCCGGAGAGGCCGAGGAGTCTCAGCCACCGGAGGAGGCTGGCAAAAGCGACTAGCGTCCTGGTCCTGTCTTGTGACTCTGTTTCATAGTGCAGGGCTCCCTTATCGCTTCCTCCCTTTGAGGGTCGGACACCACAAACGGGAAAAGAGCCTTCCCCTCCCCGCTCGGCCTTCTACACTGCCGGCAGCAGGGCCAGAAGCAGCGCTTCTGCGACGACGGACAACCTCACTGGTATATCTGGACCTTTACGGAGCCTGTGGACTTGTCGTAGGCGGCGTCGAAGCCCTTCTGAATCTCCTCAAGCGGGAGCCTGTGGGTCACCATCTGCTTGAGTTGCACCCTGCCCGAGGCCATCAGGTCGATGGCGATCTCGTAGTCGTGCCGGCCATCCATCACGCTGTAGCAGGAGGAGAAGACTACGGACTGCTCCTTTAGGAGCGGCTCGAGCCAGTCCAGCGTGATGGGCACACGGAAGCCCCCGAGGACGACGATCCTGCCCTGCATTCGGGTGACCTCGATGGCCTGCTTCAGTGTGGCGTCGCTGTTGCCTCCGACCGTCTCGACCGTCAGGTCCGCGCCGCGGCCGTCGGTGGTCTCGGCCAGCGCCTCCCATAACGCGGCTCCCTCGGGAGGCAGCACGGCGTCAGCGCCCAGCCGCCTGGCCAGGGCCGCCTGCTGCTCGTGGCGTGCCGTTGCAAGGATCTTGCCCGCCCCCATGGCCCGCGCCGCCGCCACCGCCGTAAGTCCTATGCTGCCAGCACCCAGGACCGCCACCGTCTCGCCACCGGTAATCCCGCCCCGACGGAGGGCGTGGACCGATACCGCCAGGGGCTCTACCAGGGCCCCCTCCTCCCAGGACAGACTATCGGGCAACGGGTAGCAGCCCATGGCGCGCCGCTTCATGAAAACGGCGAAACCGCCACCCTCGTTGGGCGCCTTATGCAGGCACTGTCTGAACTGACCCATGCGACAGTACCAGCAACTGGTGCAAGCCAGCCCGTGACCGATGGTCTCGACGGCGACCCGCTCGCCAATCCTCGACGGACCGACGCCTTCGCCGGTCTCCACGATCTCCCCCGCCACCTCGTGGCCGGTCGGGACCGTGTCGGGCTCGGTCTTGTCGGCATTCATCAAGAGGTCGGAGCCGCAGATGCCGGCTGCCCGAACGCGGATAATGGCGTCGCCATGGCCAGGCACCGGCCTTTCTATCTGGGTCACTCGCATCGTCCCCGCCCCGTCATACAGGGCGGCGTTCATCTTCGCCACGGTGTCTCCTCCTCAATTCCCTCAGGTAGCGACGATCAACGCCTCTGCACGCAGGCCGGCTCAGGGGGTAGGACGCGCTGGAGCCACAGCTTCAGGTCCTGGATGACATCCTGGCTGATCTCGTGGCCCATGGGGTATTCACGGTACTCGGGCGCATACCCTTCGTCGCGCAGGAAGCGCCGCGTCTCTCTGGCATCTTCCACCGAGATCATCCCATCGTCGGTGCCGTGAGCGATAAATATGGCCTGGTTTCGGTCGGCCGGGAGCCTCTCTTTGAGTCGGTCCGGGTCGCGGACGCTGCCGCTGAGCACCGCCAGGCCGCCGAACAGCTCAGGGTTGGGCAGGCCGAGGCGGTAGGTCATCATCCCGCCCTGGGAGAAGCCGCCGAGGACCGTCCTCCCCGGCGCTACCCGGTATCGCTCGGTGACCTCCTGGACCAGAGTGGCGAGCATGGACTCGGCTCTATCGCCGTCGTCGGACGGCCCGTCCTGCCCCGGACCGGTCCAGGCATAGCCCGTCATTCCGTAGCCGACCTGCATCTCTATGGGCGCGTTGGGATAGACATAGACGTAGCTGTGGGGCTCGATGGCGGGGCTCAGAGCGGCGAGGTCCCGCATACTCGCCCCGAAGCCGTGCAACAGTACGATCATCGGATACGGCCTCTGCTGATCGAACCCCTCAGGCTCAACGGTAATGTACCGTAGAGAGTCGCCCTGATGTTCCTGAGCTTCCACGGCTACACCCGGTATCTGGTCGAAGGGGCAAGAAGGCCGCTCTAACGCCCCAGCGCTAGCCGGTCGATAAGGAACTCGGGAAGTCCCCGCTGCCGCATCTTCTCCTGGGTAGCCGGGATGTCATACTCCACCCTGCGATGCACCACCGACGATGCCTCGGAGTCGTACACGGCATAGCTCGCCCTGGGGTCACCGTCGCGCGGCTGACCCACACCGCCCGGGTTGATGATCAGGCGGTCGGACCCGAGGGAGACCGGGGAGTCCAGCGGAAACTCCAGAAAGACGGCGCCACTCTCCGCCGGCCGGCAGAGAAACGGGATATGGGAGTGGCCCACCAGACACCAGTAGGTGTCGAAGTGCATGAAGCTGGCCACGGCCGCTCCAACCGATACCACGTACTCCCACACCGGGTCCCTCGGGCTGCCATGGACGACGGTAAACTCGTCCAGCTCCATCTTCAGCGGCAGGGAGCCCAGGTACTCCGAGTGCTCCTCGCTGAGCTGGGTAGCGGTCCAGCGGTTCGCCTGGGCCGCGTGAGCGTTGAAGGCTTCGACGCTCAGCCTTCCGATGGACGCGAGGTCGTGGTTACCGGCAACACCCTTGTGCTCATAGCTCTGGATCAGGTCGATACATGCCACCGGGTCCGGACCATAGCCGACCAGGTCGCCCAGAGACCATATCTCGTCGAAGCCACCCTGTGACTCCGCGTCCTGGACCACGCTCTGGAGGGCCTCCAGGTTGCTGTGAACGTCCGATACTATCAAGGCTCGCACTTGGTCGCCGTCCCTTGAGATTGGCATTTTCGCACCCTATAATACAACGGCCATCGCCCTTAAACTACCGCCCGAGCCATACAGAGGAGTTTCTCTAGCGACTCCCCGTCCAGCAAGACTCGACAACGCGCACGTCCGACCCCCGTGAACACTCTGTCAGACTCAGGCTCGACGACCGCTCCGCACACTGGAGGTCGTCTTGTAGCGGTCTCCCGCGGCCCTAGCGAGACCAGGGCTATCGGCGAAGCCATAGGGGCCCAGGCCACCGCCGGCTACGTAGTGTTGCTCGTGGGCCCTCTCGGTACGGGCAAGACCTGTCTCACACAGGGCATCCTCCGGGGGCTGGGGTCGGAGGACTACGCCCGCAGCCCGACCTTCGTCCTCATGTCGCAGCACCAGGCCCGGTTGACGCTGTACCATGTGGACCTGTACCGCCTGGAATCAGCCGATGAGATCGACGACCTTGGCCTCGACGAGTACCTGTGGGGCGACGGTATCTGCGTCGTGGAGTGGGCGGAGAAGGCGCCGGGACTCTTCCCTAAGGAGCACCTGAGAATCGAGCTGACGTACCTCGACGAAAGCCAACGTCGCATCGCCATCACCGCTCATGGGCGCCATTACCGGCGTGCCTTGACCGCCGTGGAATCGACCCTGGCGGACGAGCGATGATGGAGCTGTCCATAGACTCCTCGACCAGATACGCCTGCGTGGGGCTGTCCCGGCAGGGTGAGTCACTGGCGGAGCTGGCCTGGCGCTCCGACAGGAACCACTCGGTGGAGCTGGTCCCGGCCATTCAGGCGCTTCTGGGACGCCGCGCCGTCGAGTTCCATGAGATCGAGGCGGTCTTCGTCGCGGCAGGGCCCGGCGGATTCAGCGCCCTGAGGGTAGGGATGAGCACCGCCAAATCGCTGGCCGTGGCGCTCGGCGTGCCGCTGGTGTCCGTGGTCACGCTCGACGTGGAGGCGCAGCCGTATCTAGCCTTGGGCGCCCCGGTCGTGGCGCTGATGGAGGCCGGCCGTGAGCGACTGTACGTGGGGACCTACTCGGGGCCGCTTGACTCCGCATCCCCGGAATACACGGTCCTGAGCCGTTCGAGCGCGCTCTCGAAGCTGGGGAGCGACGCGGTAGTCTGCGGGGAGGCCGTGCGGGCGATCGTCGATCAGGTCCGTGAGGCCGTCGGGACGCAGGTGCGACTGGTAGACACCGCTCCACCCACCCGAAGGGCCGGCGTCCTCGCCGAGCTCGCCTACCGGCGGTGGCAGTCTGGTGACGTCGATGACCCGGCAACCCTCCAGCCGCTTTACCTTCGAAGCTCCCAGGTGGAGGCCGCAGACCGGACCTGGCCCACTAGCTGACAGCAAAAAGAGGAGACTTACCGGAATGCAACGGACACTCGTTTTGGTCAAGCCGGACGCGGTACAGCGCGGGCTGGTGGGAGAGGTTATATCGCGGCTGGAGCGCAGGGGCCTGAGATTCGTGGCCATGAAGCTCATGGCAGTCAGCGACGCGCTTGCCGCGCAGCACTACGCCGAGCACGAGGGTAAGCCCTTCTACGAGGGTCTGGTGCGGTTCATAACCTCGGCTCCCATCGTCGCCGCGGTGGTCGAAGGGGAGAACGCGGTGGAGTTGGTGCGGGCTACGATTGGTGCCACCGATCCGAGGGACTCCGCTGCGGGCACGATAAGAGGCGACCTGGCGGTCTCCATCGGGCAGAACCTGGTCCATGGCTCCGACTCCGAGGAGTCCGCCGTGAGAGAGATCCGCCTCTTCTTCTCGTCGGACGAGATCGTCGACTACACCCGGGACATCGACCGCTGGATCACTGAAGCCTGACCACCTCGACTGCGGCCGGCCAGGCCCCCTCCAGGTGGTAGTACTCGCGCTCGTCAGGTGCGAACAGATGGACCACCACATCGCCGAAGTCCAGAAGCACCCACCCACCCTGGGGGCTGCCCTCCCGATGGTGTAGCACCGCCCCGGACATCTCCAGCCCCTTCTCCATCTGCTCGCGCAGGCTCTCGATCTGGCGGGTGGACTCTGCGGTCAGAATAACGAAGTAGTCGGTGAATGCGCTGATCGCACTGACGTCAAGCATGGTTACGTCGGACGCCTGACCTTCCGACGCCACGTCTACCGCCAGCCGGGCGTAGTCCACCGGTTGCAGCGCCACCTTCTCCACCATAGCGATATTATAGGTCGGCAGGGCTACGCGGTCAACGCGCGCCGCCGTGCCCACGCGGTGCCAGGACTCTCCCTCCGGGGAGCCTTCTCCTCCTGTTGAACGGCATCGAACCACTGTGCTACGCTTGCCCCATGAGCAAGGGACGCGTCATAGTCGCAATGAGTGGCGGGGTGGACTCCTCGGTCGCGGCCCTGCTCCTGAAGGAGCAGGGATACGAGGTCATCGGGGTCACCATGAGGCTGTGGACCCTGGAGCGGGAGGACTTACCCCGGTTGAGCAAGCGCTGCTGCTCTGTCGAGGACGTTGACGACGCACGGCGCGTCTGTCAGGTCATCGGCGCCCCGCACTACGTCCTCAACTTCGAGCGTGAGTTCCAGAGCCACGTCGTGGACTACTTCGTCCGTGAGTATGACCGGGGACGCACGCCTCACCCGTGCCTCGCATGCAACGACAAGATCAAGTTCGACTTCCTGCTCCGCCGGGCCATGTTCCTGGAGGCGGACTATATCGCCACGGGACACTATGCACGTATTCGCCGTAACGGCGCGGGTCTCAAGCTCCTCAGGGGCGTAGACGAGGGGAAGGACCAGTCCTACGTCCTCTTCACTCTCACCCAGGCCGAACTGGGCAGGCTCCTGCTACCCGTGGGCGAGTACACGAAGGACCGGATACGAGAGCTGGCCGCCGAGGCCGCCCTTCCAGTCGCGGGCAAGCCCGACAGCCAGGAGATATGCTTTATCCCCGACGACAACTACCGTAAGTTTGTGGGAGACCGGACGAAGCCTCGGCCTGGAGAGATCATCGACACCGAGGGGCGGGTCTTGGGCACTCATCCAGGGGTCCACTTCTTCACCGTCGGCCAGCGACGCGGACTGAGACTCAACGGCAACGCCGAAACGCCCAGGTACGTCTTGAGCATAGACGCGGACGAGAACCGAGTCGTAGTGGGTGAGGAGGAGGAGCTCTATCGCAGCTCTGTGTGGGCGTCGCAGGTCAACTTCTGCTCGGGCGACTCGCCCGAGGTCCCTCTGGAGGTCACCGTGAAGATCAGGTACAAGGCCGGACCGTCCGCGGCCACTGTGACGCCCCGAGGTGACTGGGCGGAGGTACGCTTCCACGAGCCACAGAGGGCCGTAACCCCCGGCCAGGCGGTCGTCTTCTACCGAGGCGACGAGCTGTTGGGCGGCGGTATCATCGAGACCCAGGATCCGCCAGATCTCGCCGTAGCTGAAATCGACCACACCCTGAAGGGTGTGGCATCAGAATAGCCCGCCAACGATGCCGCGGCCTTGAGGCTGCGGTACATGAAGAAGACGAGAATGGAGCAGGCACATGGACTTCAAAAAGATCATACGAATGGGCCTTGAAGAGTACTACGAACAGCTGCTGAAAGCCCTGGACGGCCTCAGGCCGGAGGAACGTCGCTTCCAGCCGGACCCCGGGTCCCATCACATCGACTTCGCGGTCTGGCACATGGCGAGGGTGGAGGACGGATGGGTGCAGCGCTTCGCTCGACAGACCGAGCAGGTCTGGACGCGCGAGGGGTGGCACGAGAAGCTGGGCATCTCCGAGGCGGGCAACGGATACGGCTACACCGCCGATCAGGTCACCAACCTGCCAGAGTTCGATTTCGACGACGTTATGGCGTACTACGAGTCGGCCCGAAGAGAGACGTTCGGGTTTCTCGACGGCCTGAGCGCGGACGACCTGGACCGTTGCCCCGAGCCCGAGCGACGTCCGGATTACAGCATCGGCAGGATGCTCAGCCACGTCATCGTCGAGGAGGCCCAGCACACGGGACAGGTGGCCTACCTGCGAGGGCTCCAGCGCGGGATCAACAAGTAGCTGCAGGCACGCGATGCCAAGGCCCCGACGGCGGACCCGGAAACCGAGGCCGACCTACCGAGAGGAGACCATCCTCCTGGACCAGGGTTTCTCCCTGGTGGCGGGGCTGGACGAGGTAGGGAGAGGCCCCCTGGCGGGGCCGGTACTGGCGGCCGTGGCGGTCCTGCCGCCCAGGCCCAGGGGCCGCTGGGTGAGGATGGTCCGGGACAGCAAGCAGCTGACGCCGAAACAGCGTGACCAGGTAATGCCGTACCTGCGCGACGTCGCCCTGGCCCTGGAGGTCGGGGCCAGCTCTCCTCAGGAGGTTGATGAGCTGGGCATCGCCCCAGCCACGCGGCTTGCCATGAAGAGGGCCGTGAACGCCCTCCCCCTCCATCCCACGTTCCTCCTGCTGGACGCGTTTCCCCTGCCGGAGGTCCCTATACCCCAGAAGGCCATCGTGAAGGGCGATGCCCTCTGCCTCTCCATCGCGGCGGCGTCCATCGTCGCCAAGGTCACCCGGGACCGCATCATGCGGCAGCAGGATGACCTGTATCCCGGATACGGGTTCGCCGAGCACAAGGGCTACGCCACAGGGAAGCACCTGGCGAATCTCAGACGCCTGGGCCCCTGCCCGATTCACCGCTACTCCTTCGCGCCCGTAAGGGAGTACGCGATGGCGCACGGCGGCCGGACGGAGCGTTGACACAGCGGCAGCGGCTGGGCCGACGCGGCGAGGCGCTGGCGCGTCGCCATCTGGAGAGTCGCGGCTACGTCGTACTGGAGGCCAACTACCGGACCAGGAGGGGCGAGATCGACCTCGTCGCCGAGAAGGACGGCGGGGTGGTCTTTGTCGAGGTCCGTACCAAGACTTCGGGGCACTTCGGCCCCCCCGAGGAGTCGGTTACGCCCGAGAAGCGAGAGCACCTCGTGGCCGCCGCTCAGCAGTACCTCCAGGACAACGACGCGACCGATCGGGAGTGGCGAATCGACCTGGTGGCCGTGGAGCTGGGACCGGGCGGCAGGGTCGTCCGTCTCGACATCCTGGAGAACGCGGTCGAGATATAGGCCGTCGAGACTCCGGGCCCGTGCTACAATCTTCCGGACCTTGACGTGACAGGAGCGCCGCGTGACCGACACCATCCCCTTCGTGGCCAGCCACGTAACGGCGGTCATCGAAGGGATCAGGCTGCTCGAGTCTTTCGTAACGGCCCCGCTGGGGTTGCACTCCGACATCAAGATGCTGCGGGAATCGCTGCCCTTTCCCGAGGCGGAGGGCCTGTCCCGGGAGGAGGAGCGGGAGCGGCGGACCGCCTTCACGTCCCTCACGGACACGCCTCTGGAGCTTGCCCTCCACACCGTCTCGTCCCTAGGAGTCTCCCTGGACGTGCTCGAGTCCGCCGGAGGCCAGGGAGGCTCCCCGCTCGAAGAGGCGTGGGTGGCCCAGGCCCGGCGCGTGCTGACCCGCGCCGAGTCGCGCGTGGCGGGGGACATCCGGGGCAGGCTTGCCTCCGGAATCCAGGGGCTATACGTCATCGTCGATCCTGAGGCGACCAACGGCCGCCCCGTCCGCGACGTGGCCGAAGCGGCGCTGCGGGGAGGCGCCGGCGTCCTGCAGCTCCGGGACAAGAAGGGCGACAAGGGAGAGGTGCTGCCGGTGGCGCTGGACCTGAAGGCCATGTGCGACGAGCACGGCGCGCTTTTCATCATGGACGACGACGCTGACCTGGCCCTCTCCGTCCACGCGCACGGCCTCCACGTCGGACAGAGCGACCTCCCCGTACGCGAGGCGCGGCGGGTCCTGGCGCCACGGCAGATCGTCGGCCGCTCCAACAGTACGCTCCAGGAGGCCATGGACTCGCAGGCACAGGAGGCCGACTATATAGCGGTCGGCGCCGTCTATCCCACGTCGACCATGGGAAAGACCAAGAGGGGCGCCGTCGGCCCGGAGCTGGTCAGCGAGGTCAAGGAGCGTGTCGGCCAGCCGGTGGTAGCCATCGGCGGCATCGACGCCGCCAACGTCGAGGAGGTGGTGAAGGCCGGAGCCGACTGCGTCTGCGTGGTCAGCGCCGTCACCTTCGCCGACGACCCGGAGGCCGCCGCCAGGGGGCTCGTGGAGGCTATCGAGAGGGCGTCGGCGTAGTTGTCTGTCACATGTACTATGCAGGCTTCGAGGCGTCCCCAGACCCCCTCTCTAACTCTCCCCCGCGGAGCCGGGGGAGAGGATAATACCTCTTCCCCCTTGAGGGGGACGATTGAGATGGGGGGGAAGCCGTACGTATCGCAACAAGTGTGACAAAGCACTAGCCTAGCAACAGCGAGGAGCAAGCCCTTGGCATCCAGCACTATCCCAGAGACGCCCGACGAGCAAAAACGCAAGATTCGGGGAATAGAGGACAAGGCGCAGGCCCGTTTCTCGGAGACGCACGATGCCCGCGAGCTGGCGTTCAGGCTGTCCCGGGAGGTTATCAGGAACTCGGCCAACTCCATCCGCGCGACCCACCGGGGTGAGTTCGATCAGGCCCGGGAGCTGGTGGCCACCGCCGGCCGGATGGTGAAGGAGATAGAGGGCCGGTTGGACGGCCACCCGGCGGTCTACTACGCCGGGTTCGTCGAGGACGGCCAGAAGGAGTACGTCGAGGCCTCGGCCACGCTGGCCTTCGCCGAGAGCAGCGCCCTGCCCACGCCCGATGAGCTGGGGGTCGGCTATGCGCCCTATCTCAACGGACTCGCCGAGTCCGTCGGCGAGCTTCGCCGCTTCATACTCGACGGGCTGCGACGAGACGACTTCTCCCGCTGCGAGGAGCTGATGGAGCTGATGGACGAGGTCTACTCGATTCTGGTGTCCATGGACTTTCCCGAGGCCATCACCAGGGGGCTCAGGCGCACTACCGATATGGTCAGGGGCGTTCTCGAGCGGACCAGGGGTGACTTGACGCTGGCCCTGCGCCAGCGCCGCCTGGAGCAGACGCTCGCCCGCTTCGAGGCCGGCCGAGGCGAGCCCCCCTCATCCCCTCGACAAGCCCAGGACGGGGTCTGACCTTCCCCTGCCGGGGGGGGGAGAAGGCACCGGCGCCTTGACTGCCACAGGCGGCTGTGCTAGCTTTGCGCCATCAATGCCAACGGTATGATTCTGGAGAGAGGTCTTCCTAATGTGGAGGGCCTTTTTTGTGGAGAGCGAATGTGACCATCATCTACCTTGCCATTGGAGCCGGTGCGGTCGCCCTGGGCTTCGCCTTCGTTCAGACCCTCAACGTCCTGCGCCAGGACAAAGGGAACGAGAAGATCCAGTTCATCGGGCGCGCCATCCAGGAGGGCGCAATGGCCTTCCTGTCGCTGGAATACCGGATGCTGGCCATCTTCGTCGTCCTGATGTCCGTCATTCTCGCCATCTTCATCGACTACGATGTGCTGGACAAGGTCGGGAGCGACCGCGACATTCCCTCAACCGCCATCGCATACCTGGCGGGGGCCGTGGGCTCTGCCCTGGCCGGGTTCATCGGGATGAGCATCGCGGTCCGGGCCAACACGCGCACCACGGTCAAGGCCATGACTGGACTCAACGGTGCCCTCCGCGTGGCATTCAACAGTGGCACCGTCATGGGCGTTTCAGTGGTAGGCATCGGCCTGATCGGAGTCACGGCGGTCTACTGGGCGTTTGAGGACATTAGTATCATCGCGGGCTTCGCGTTCGGTGCGTCGTCCATAGCCCTCTTCGCCAGAGTGGGCGGAGGCATCTACACCAAGGCCGCAGACATCGGCGCCGATCTGGTCGGCAAACTCGAGCAGGGAATCCCCGAAGACGACCCACGCAATCCGGCCACCATAGCCGACAACGTCGGCGACAACGTGGGCGACGTGGCGGGCATGGGCGCCGACCTGTTCGAGTCCTACGTCGGCTCGATTATCGCCACCATCGCCCTGACCGCCGTGGGGGCCGCGGCGCTCGGAATTGTGGACACTCCCGGAGACTTCGACGCAGACTTCGACGCAGACCTCTTTGTGCTTCCCCTGCTGGTCGGGGCCACCGGAATCTTCGCGTCGGTGCTGGGCACCTTCCTGGTGAGAACCCCGGAGGGCGCGAGCATGGGGCGGCTCCTCTGGGCCCTGCGCATCGGCATCTTCGCGGCGGGCGGGCTGGTGCTCATCGGGACCGGTATCGCCATCTCGTCGCTGGACCTTGACTTCAACCTCTTCTGGGTAGTCCTGGTGGGCCTCGCGGCCGGCCAGATAATCGGCACCTCGTCGGAGTACTTCACGTCCTACGAGTACAGGTTCACCAAGGGACTCGCCGCACAGGCGGAGACCGGTCCCGCGACCGTGATCATCGGCGGCCTGGGCCTGGGGATGCTCAGCACGGTGATTCCCGGCGTCGTGGTCGTCGTGGCCATATGGCTGGCTGACTGGCTGGCGGGCACCTACGGCATCGCCCTGGCGGCGGTGGGAATGCTATCGACCCTTGGGATCACGCTGGCCACCGACGCCTACGGCCCGGTGGCCGACAACGCAGGCGGCATAGCCGAGCAGGCCGGCCTGGAGCCCGGAGTCAGGGAGCGGACCGACGCCCTCGACGCTCTGGGCAACACGACGGCCGCCACCGGCAAGGGGTTTGCCATCGGATCGGCGGTGCTGACGGCCCTGGCCCTGATGGCCGCGTACTCACAGGTCACCAAGATAGACGTCTTCGACCTGAGGGATTCCAACGTGCTCATGGGCCTGATAGTCGGCAGCATCATGCCCTTCCTGTTCTCGGCGCTGACCATGCAGGCGGTTGGGCGCGCCGCCTTCGCCATGGTGACGGAGGTGAGGCGGCAGTTCCGCGAGATCGCCGGACTGATGGAAGGCACGGCCCAGGCCGACTACGCGCGCGCTGTGGACATCAGCACACGCGGGGCCATGCGCGAGATGATCGCGCCCGGACTGCTGGCGGTGATAGCACCCATCGCCGTGGGCGCCATCCTCGGGCCGGAAGCGCTGGGCGGCCTGCTCATCGGAGCCATCGCCACGGGGTTCCTGCTGGCCATTATGATGGCCAACGCGGGGGGCGCCTGGGACAACGCCAAGAAGTACATAGAGGCGGGCCACCTCGGTGGCAAAGGCTCGGACCGGCACGCAGCCGCGGTCATCGGCGACACCGTGGGCGACCCGTTCAAAGATACGTCCGGGCCATCGCTAAACATCCTCATCAAGCTCATGTCCATCGTCGCCCTGGTGT
>JADFHV010000278.1 GCA_022566975.1 Chloroflexota bacterium | reverse complement strand
GGGTTACGCTTCTGGGGCATGGTGCTGCTGCCCACGGTGCCCTCCGCGACCGGCTCCTCGACCTCCCCGAACTCCTGCTTCATCAGCGTGTATACCTCCCGGCCTATCTTGCTGCACGTCGCCGCCAGCATCCCCAGAAGTGTCACGTACTCCGCCATGCGGTCACCGATGCTGCGGGCCGGCATCGACATGGAGCCCATGCCAAGGCGCTCACCCATTCGCTCCTGGGTTGGAATACCCGACTCCCCCAACGACCCCAGGGTGCCCGCTGCGCCGCCCAGCATGGCCACGAATACGCGTCCCTCGCACCCCCGAAGCCTCTCCACGTGACGGCACAGCTCGTCGATCCACACGGCGACCTTCAGGCCGAAGGTGGCGGGGACTGCGTGCTGGCCGTGGGTCCGCCCCGGCAGGTGAGCGCTCTTTGTCTCCTCCGCAAGGTCGGCGAGATGCCGCAGGGTCTCTCCCAACTGGCCGAGAATGATCTGATGGACGCGCCTCAGCAGCAGTAGGTGTCCCGTCTGGGTGATGTTCTGGGTCGTCGCACCCCAGTGCACATAGCCACCGGCGTCCCCATCGCAGACCCGGTCCAGCTCCCAGATCAGGGGCACCAGTCCGTGCCCCGTGCGTGCGAGTCCCTCACGGATAGCGTCCATGTCCAGGTTGGACAACTTGGCCTTCAGACTGATCTCATCGGCCGCGGCCTGCGGGATGACTCCCAGCTCGGCCTGGGCCTCGGCAAGGGCCGCCTCAACATCTAGCCACGCCTGGAAGCGCGACTCCTCGGAGAAGAGCTCTCGTATCCCCGGGTCCTGGACCTGCATAGACGTTGGTTCGGTCTGCATTTTGGGAAACTCCTGACCGGCTTTGGGATGGTGGCGGAGTGCAACATACCGGCGGCCGTGACATGTGTCAATCCTGACGCCCGGACAGCGACCCGGGCAAGACTGGGCTAAGCCGACCGAATTCCAGGGTTCGAATCGGCCAACCCGGACCGGTATCTCTAATATCCCAATGCCATCCCCAGCACAATCCCCTCCACCGGAGCGCATAGAAACCGTCGCGAAGGCGAATATTTACAAATCCGACCCAGAAGGATAGAATAGTGTACAGGCTGAACGAGGAGCCGTCCGTTGGAGGCGCCCTCTCAGTCTTTTTGATTATCTGGAACATTCCAATGATACGTAAAGAAACCTATCTCACCCCACAGGGCCTCAAGACCCTTCAAGAAGAGTTGGAACACCTGCTGAACGTCAGACGCTCGGAGGTTGCCTCCCGCATCCATAAGGCCAACGAGACGGGCGGGACGGTGGACAACGCCGAGTATGACGAGGCCAAGAACGAGCAGTCCTTTGTCGAGGGCCGGATTCGCGAGCTGGAGAACATCCTTTCGAATGCCGTGGTTGCGCCGGACGCCGACAAGCGGGGAAAGGGCGTTAAGTTCGGCTCATCGGTGACGGTCGTGACGGACGATGGGAGCAAACGGGACTATACTGTGGTGGGAAGCGCCGAAGCGTCGCCCCTTGAGGGCAGGATCTCCAACGAGTCTCCGGTGGGAAGGGCGCTTCTCGGGCGAAAGGTCGGGGACAAAGTGAAGGTCCGGACCCCGTCCGGGGTGACGAAGCTCACCATCAAAAAGATTCGCTAGTCCCGACTCCAGGAGAGCACCCCGTTGCCAGAGCCTCCCCACGAACTGGTCAAGGTGCGCCTCGAAAAGCTGGCCAGGCTCCGGGCCCGGGGCATTGAGCCGTACCCCCATCGCTACGACAGGACACACACCAGCCAACAGGCGATCGCCTACTTCGAGTCCCTCGAGAAGACACAGGGCGACGACGCCAGCACCGACGAGGTCGCGGTAGCGGGACGCATCGTGGCCATGCGTGGGATGGGCAGGGCGACCTTCACAGACCTCCTCGACGGCTCCGGCCGGATTCAAGCATTCTTCCGCCGAAACGACTTGTCGGAGGCCTACGAGACGCTGGCGTACCTTGACCTGGGCGACTGGCTGGGCGTACGGGGCCCCCTGTTCAGGACTCGGACCGGCGAGATAACAGTCGAAGTCCGGGAGCTCACGCTTCTATGCAAGTCTCTGCGCCCCCTTCCCGAAAAATGGCACGGTCTGACGGACGTTGAGATACGCTTCCGGCAGCGATATCTCGACCTGATCGCCAACGAAGAGGCCCGCCGCATCGCCGTGATGCGCAGCCGAGCTATTAGCTCGATGCGGCGGTTCATGGATGACCGTGGCTTCCTCGAGGTGGAGACTCCCATTCTGGTATCGGTCGCCGCCGGGACGATGGCGCATCCCTTCATCACGCATCATAACCAGCTCAACAGGGACCTCTACCTTCGGATCGCCACTGAGCTTTACCTCAAGCGGCTGATCGTCGGCGGCCTCGAAAAGGTCTACGAGATCGGCAGGATTTTCCGCAACGAGGGCGTGGACTTCTATCACAACCCCGAGTTCACCATGATGGAGAGCTACGAGGCCTTCGCCGACTACGGCGACGTCATGGAGATGGTCGAGGAGATGGTGAGCGCCATAGCCCAGGAGGTCCTCGGCACGGCTGTGGTCGAGTTCGAAGGACATATGATCGATTACACTCCACCATGGCCTCGGCTAGATCTCCGCGAGCAGGTGATAGAGCACAGCGGAATAGACTTCCTGGAGTACGACGACATAGAGTCCCTGCGTACGGCCATGCAGGCCGCAGGTGTGGACGTAAGTCAGCAGGTAAGCTGGGGAGGCATGCTGGACAAGCTCATTTCGTCCAAGGTGGAGCCAGCCCTGGTCCAGCCGTGTTTCCTAATGGACTATCCCGTGGAGATGTCCCCTCTGGCCAAGGGGAAGCGGGGCGACCCCAGGCTGGTGGAGCGCTTCGAAGGATTTGTGGCCGGCATGGAGATCTGCAACGCCTTCACCGAGCTCAACGACCCCGTCGAACAGCGCCGACGCTTCGAAGAGCAGGAGGCACTTCGAGCCCAATACCAGGAGGAGGAGATGGACCGGCTCGACGAGGACTTCCTGGTGGCTATCGAGCACGGCATGCCCCCGACCGGCGGCCTTGGAATCGGCGTGGACCGCCTAGCTATGCTCTTCTCGGGACATCGCAACATCAGGGAGGTGGTGCTCTTTCCCCACCTTCGGAGCACCTGACCCTCGGCCCCATTTGCATCTGGTCCTGACGAGGG
>JADFHV010000013.1:5915-15259 GCA_022566975.1 Chloroflexota bacterium | reverse complement strand
GAGCTGAGGGTGAGGGTGCCTTTGGTAACGGTGGTGACCAGAACGGCGGTAATGGTGTCGGCGTCGGGGTCGGTGTCGTTGACCAGGACGCCCTCGGCTACGGTCTTGGTGAGGGTAGCACCTTCGTTGACGGTGTAGACATCGGCGGTTGCTACAGGAGCGCGATTCAGGAACTCGAAGGACCCTTTGTCGCAGGCGAGTCCCTTGGGTCGAACAGTGCCCCGCTGGTCGGTGGTCTCGCAGGCGTCGGGGCCGGCGACGACCCTGGCCCCCACTTCGATCGCCATCAGCAGGCTTTGGACGTGGTGGTCTCGGAGCGCCGTCGCACGAGCCCTGCCGTGAGGTGTTCCTCGTTCGGCGTGGTACAGGTACACACTGAAGGTCGGGATAAAGCAGATGTCGCGCTCCGCCATCAAGGGCAGCAGGTCCGGGTCCTCGTCCAGGTAGGCCCCGTGCTCTATGGAGTCGACACCCGCTTCGACCGCGGCCCTCAGTCCCGGCCCGCCCAGGGCGTGGCACATGACTCTCCGCTCAAGACGGTGCGCCTCGTCTACGACGGCCTCGATCTCTTCCCTCGTTATGAACATGTTCTTTGGGCCCAGTCCCTGCCGGGAGCTGGCGCCGCCTGTGGTGGCAAGCTTGATGACGTCGGCCCCAGCCCGCACCATCTCCCTCACCTTCGCCCGCATCCTGTCGGGACCGTCCGCGACTCCCGATGGAAGACTGGGGTCGGGGGTGCTGGGTCGCTCGTGGCCGGATGGACTCCTGTGGTCGGCCATCCCCCCGGTGGGCGAGATGATGCCGAGGGCCACCTGGAGCCGCGGGCCTGGGACCAGGCCCTCGACCACCGCCTCGCGGAATCCGGCGTCGAGGCCGCCGGCATCTCGCACGGTAGTGTAGCCGGTCTCCAGGGTCTCCTTCAGCACCGACGCGATGCGCAGGTGTCTCTGGCTCGGGCGCTCGGTGAGGCCCCACCTGCCGGCCAAGTCGTACCCGAACGACGCCAGGTGGTCATGGCAGTCTATGAGTCCAGGCAGGAGCGTCATGCCCCGGCCTTCAATGACCTCGACGCCCTCCGGCACCTTGACGCTGTCTCCGCGCCCGGCCGCCTCGATGCGGTCACCGCTGACCAGAACGGTGGCGCCGTCAACCGGCGGGCCGCCTCGTCCATCGATGAGCCTGACTCCAGTTAGCGCCTTCATCTTCTTCTCGGGTGGGTTGTCCACGTCTCTCTCTGTGCGATGTTATCACCGCGTCGCCGACCTTCCAAGGACCAATATACTGTGCCGCAGAGGCAATGCTAGCCACGGTTGGTGCGGCCTGGGATGCAGGAGAGACGCATGGAACGTCCGGTCTTCCAGCCCTGGGGAAGGCGACTCGCCAGCTCGATACGCTGGTGGTCGGGGGACTGCGCGTCAGGCGGTTTGGCCGTCTGGCCCTGGCGTGGCTAATAGCGACCGCCGGGTTGCTCAGGACGACAAGGTCTGGGAAGGTCGCTGCGGCGAGCGCCCAGGCTGAACGGTCGCGGTGTCGGCCTCAGGCCACCTTGTAGCCAACGGCGTGCAGCGCGCAGGCGTTGCCGTGCTCGCTGATGTACTCGTAGGCTGTTGTGGCGGCTACCGCGCCCTGGGCGGCCGCGGTTATCGTCTGCTTCAGGTCCCCTGAGGCATCGGTGACGTCTCCGGCGGCGAAGACCCCCTCGACGCTGGTCCGCCCCCGATTGTCTACCTCGATCTCGCCGAGTTCGTTCACCGCTGCTCCCAATTGCTTGGCGAGCTCTCCCCTCGGGTCGGCCCCTATCTCGATGAAGAGTCCGTCAAGCGAAAGCTCATTCGAGCCGTTCACCTGATTATCCAGCACGACCCCTGACAGGCCATCCTCTCCCTTGAGCTCGACCACGTTGATGTTGAACACAGGCTGGACGTTTGGGCTGTCCTCCATCTGCCTGAGGTTGACCGCCTCGGGCCTGGTGAACCTATCCCCGCGGTAGATGATGTAGACCTGGCGAGCGTACTTGCCCAGCAGGACGGCGCCCTTGATGGCTGCGTCGCCGCCTCCCACGACGCCGACCACGTTGTCACGGTGCAGGGGAGCGTCGCAGGTTGAGCAGAAGGAGACGCCCTTGCCCGTCCACTCGTCCTCATGCTCCAGTCGCAGCTTTCGCCTCTCTCTGCCCACCGCAATGATCACCGATGCGGCCTTGTACGTGTTGCTCTCGTCGGTCGTCAAGGCGAAGCAGTCACTCTCCTTGGCGATGGACGCCACGTCCTCGTCAACGATTGGCACCTCGTACTTCTCAGCCTGCTCGCGGAACTTCAACATCAGCTCGAAGCCGTCGATCTCCGGGAACCCGGGGTAGTTCTCGATGAGCCCTCCGGTTGCCGTCTCACCGCCGAAGGTGCCGCCGAGGACTATCGGATGTATCTGATAGCGGGCTGCATACAGCGCCGCCGCGTACCCCGCGGCGCCCTGCCCGGCGATGGCAAGGTCGTATATGAAGTCGGTCGTCATGATATGCGCTCCCTCTGTTCGAGAAAATCTTTCTGTAGTTAAGATGCGGCTGTTGTTTGATGCGGTGCCATGTTCAAGCGCAGCGTGTTGGCGGGCGCAACCTAGTGGAAGAAACGGCCGGAGTCGATGACCAACGTCTGGCCGGTGATGCTGTCGGTGCGGCAGAAGGAGACCACCTGATCGGCGACGTCGTCCTTGTCCGCCGCCCGTCGAAGCAGCGACCCGGTCCTGGCCCTCTCCTGGAAGGCGGGGTCCAGGTTCGAGGTCGCCCTGGTGCCTTCGAGGAACCCGGCAGCGATGCAGTTGACGAGAATCTCCGGAGCCAGTCCTACCGCCATGCACCGGGTCAGATGGTTGAGGCCGGCCTTGGCGACGGAGTAGGGGATGGACGATCCCGAGGGGAACATGCCGGCTACTGAGGAGATGTTGACGATGCGCCCGCCGCCCTGGCGCTTCATCGCCGGGACGACCGCCCTGATGCACAGCATCGGCCCGGTGAGGTTGATGCTGAACATCTTGTCCCACTCTTCGTAGGCCCCGTCGAGATCGTCGAATGGAATCATCTTGTTGTAGGCGGCGTCGTTCACCAGCACGTCTATGCGTCCAAACTCCTTCAGGACGTCGGTAGCCAGCCGCTCCACCTGCTGCGGTTCGGTCACGTCGCACTGAAACGCCTGAGCGCGCGAGCCGGTCCGGCGCAACCGGTCGGCGACGCCCTCTGCCTCCTCACGGCTCCGGGCGTACACGACCGCGACGTCGCTCCCCGCCCCGGCGAGGGCATGGCAGATGCGCTGGCCGAGGCCACCGTTGCCGCCCGTCACGATGGATACGGCTCCCTGCAGGTCCATGGCTTCTCCTTCCAGTGTTGCAGGCACGTGGGTCCGCCCTTACGGTGTCGTGTGGTGACTTGCGGTCCGATTATACCACCGGGTCCCGGTGCGTCCGGCGATTGACAGAGTGTCACCGCGGCTGTTGGAATGGGGTGTGTACGGAGGTGGCCATGAGCCTTAGCCAGCGCGTTTTCGCGGCGTGGTACGACGCTCTCAACTCGGGGGTAGAGGGCCGTGTCAAGCCGTTCCGGGAGCGGACGGCGGGCCGCGCCTGGGGCGACGTGCTGGAGGTCGGCGGCGGAACGGGGGCGAACCTGCGCTACTACCCGGCGGGAGTGCGACTCACCGTCGCCGAGCCCAATCCCCACATGGTGAAGCGTCTGCGACGCAGGGCGGGAGAGCAGGGTCGGGAGGTCGCCGTCGTGTCTGATGTGGGCGAGGCGTTGCCTTTTCCCGACGCCAGCTTCGACACGGTGGTGACGACTCTGGTGCTGTGCATGGTGTCGGACCTTGACGGGGTCGTCCGTGAGGTACGGCGGGTCGTCAGGCCCGGCGGCGCCTTCCTGTTCTACGAGCATGTTCTGGCCAGGACGCGGCGCATGCGGGCCCTGCAAGACGCGCTCAATCCCGTGTGGCGGTTCATGACCACGGGGTGCAACCTGAACCGGGATATCGCCGGGACCATCCGCGGCGCGGGCTTCCGGAAGGTCGAGGTCGAAGACTTTCAATTCTCGGTGGGACCGGTCGTAACCCTACCGAACATCGTCGGCGTCGCGTGGGCGTAATGCCCTCTACGAGCTCAACAGAGACGCCAGTCGCCGGCGGTCGATGTTTCCACCGCTCAAGAGACAGACAACCTTCGAGCCCGCCGGCACCCTGGCCCTGCCGGACAGCAGCGCCGCGAGGGTAGATGCGGCGGCGGGCTCCGCCACCACCTTGGTGCGCTCCAGGATGACCGCCATCGCCTCGACTATCTCCTCATCGGTGACTAGCACTACGTCGTCCACGAAACGCTGAACGTGCGCTAGGGGATGCTCTCCAGTGAAGGGCGGCGCCAGACCGTCGGCCACGGTATCGACTCTGTCCAGGTTGACCAGCTTGCCCGCCCGCAGGCTCAGGGTCACCGCGCAGGCGCCCTCGGGCTCCACGCCGATTATCGTTGCCTCGGGCCTCTGGAGCTTGACCGCTGCGGCCACCCCCGAGATCAGGCCGCCCCCGCCGACCCCGACGACAACGACGTCGACATCCGACAGGTCCTCGACGATCTCAAGGCCGGTGGTCCCCGCGCCGGCGATGACCATCGGGTCGTCGAAGGGGTGCACCATGGTCAGGCCACGCTCCTGCTGGACCGACCGGACGGTGTTCAGCAGGTCTCCGTCGGTCAGGACCACCTCGCCGCCATAGCCTCTCGTGGCCTCCACCTTGCTCTCCACGGCGCCCGCCGGCATCACGATGGTCGACGGTATTCCCGACAGGGACGCTGCGTAGGCCAGGGCCGCGGCGTGGTTCCCCGAGGAGACGGAGACGACGCCCCTCCCTTGCTCTTGTGGGCTCAGATGGTGCAGCTTGTTCAGGACGCCCCGGGGCTTGAAGGAGCCCGTCTTCTGGAACATCTCCAGCTTCAGATGCAGGTCGACGCCTAGCTGGTCGCTCAGGTAGCTGGACCGCGTCATCGGCGTCCGGTGCAGCCGTCCGGCTATGACCTCTTGCGCCTCCCTGATCTGGCCGAGGTCTACCACTTCGCTCTTCTGCATCGCTCGCACCCTCTCCAGCTCTCGCACGGAACAGGAGAACCCTGAGTGTTATGGTGACCTTGACGTTATGGTATCCTGCCTGCCGCCAGGCCGTGCAAGGGGGCGCAGGCGAACGGGAGAGCCGGCCGGACCACGGCGCCCGTCCGCATCGCCCCGGACCACGCCTGACGATGGACGCGGCGTATCGGGAGAGCGGCATATGCGTACTTTCTCAGATGCCACAGGGAGGCCGCTTGCCGGCTAATAGTCCGCCTCGGGTCAGGTTCGCTGTCCGTATCCACCAGGGCGGCTACAGCTACGAGGACCTGCGGAAGGTATGGGTCGAGGCGGACAGGCTGGGCTACTATTCGGCCAGCCTGTACGACCTGCTGAACGTCCCTACTCTCGAGTGCTGGACCACCCTGTCCGCCCTGGCCGCCGAGACCCAGCGTATCAGGTTGGTCCCGCTGGTGCTGGCCAACCTGTACCGGCACCCGGCTTTACTGGCCAGGATGGCGGCAACCCTGGACGTGATCAGCGGCGGGCGGCTGGAGCTGGGCATCGGCGCCGGGGGTGGCGAGACCGACCATCAGGCGTCGGGCCTGTCGTTCCCATCGACGCGAGTCCGGGTCGCGATTCTGGAGGAGGCGGTGGAGGTCATCACGCGGCTGTGGTCGGGACGCCCGGTAAGTTTCGAGGGGCATTACTACCGGCTGGAAAACGCCGTCTGCGACCCCGTGCCTCTCCAAAAACCCCGTCCGCCGGTCCTGATAGGTGGCCACGGCGAGAGGCACCTGCTGGGCGCCGTGGCGCGCCACGCCGACATCGCCAACATGCGCTTCGATATGAGCCTGGAGGACCATCGCAAGGCGCGGCGGGTCCTGGAGGGCCATTGTCTGGAGGTAGGCCGCGATCCCTCAGAGATCGACGTGAGCCACAACGCCACGGTGCTGATCGCCAGGGACCAGACGTCGCTCGATGCGATGCTCTCGCAGGCGGCAGCCGGGCGCAGGTCGCTTGGCAACGCCATCGTTGGGACGCCCGACCAGTGCACCGCCCAGCTACGGCGCTACGTGGACGCGGGAACCAGCTATTTCTTCCTGCTGTTTCCCCACCCCATCGACCTGGGCCAGCTCCGTCTCTTCGCCCAGCGGGTCATGCCCTTATTTTCTGACTAGCTCGATGAAGAGGTCTCCTTGCTACAGACCAGGCCATGCGCCTACACGCCCTGGAGGGCACGCGCCACTCTGCGAGCTACGTCCACGTATTCGCGCGCGTCTCGTGCAGACAGGGCAAAGTCTTCCGCATGAACGGCTTCATTCCTCAGAGAGCGAAGGTCGTTGATTATCGCGACCACCATTCCGGTAATCAGCCCGCGATTCGCGAGTAACTTGACCATCCGAGTCGTTGGAGCCGTAGGGCTGACTTCCACATGGCTCCTGATCGCAGCTTGTCGAGCCTGATTCTCAATCAGCAGCCATGCCTCGAGGACGGCAGCTCGGGCGGACTCATGGGCCAGCATGATCAGTGGATCAGCCTCCAGTAAATGGTGCATCGGATGGTCTGGATCCGTCGCATGTACGTGAGGTGCTAACGGTAATTCGGCCTCTTGTGCTCTCTGTTCGATGGCTGCAACCCTTTCGCCAAAATGTAGTTCTAGGTCCCGGAACCTGAGGCGCCGAAGGCCTGGGATCAGTTGTTCAAGCGGCTTGCGAAGAATTACCACCGACAAGATGACGACGACCGGCCACGCTACAGAGGACACTATTGACGATGTAAACGTCTGCCAATCCAAGTCATTTTCCAGAGCTGACAAGCGTGTGACGGGCTAAGGTCATAGCATAGGTCTAGCTAGAGCATAGTCTTGACAACCTTGTCAGTGCCCCGGACCAGGTCATCAACCTCATCCTTCGTCGGGTCTCGCTCCTTGGAATGAACACACAGGTTCCGAATGTCGGACAGCCGTTGAATGAGTCTCCAGTCAGGGATATCAATCACATCCGCCGCTTTCAGGGCCTCGTTGAGGTCGCCTATGGTGGGCTCCTTCTTTTGAACCTTGACTCCGCGGGTCGCTGCGAATTGTCCCAGGTGCGTTTCTAGCACCACCCCTGCAACGGCACCAGCAGCCCTTAGGTGGCCCGACTTGAGAAGATCGCGAGCGGCCAACAAGTCATGATCGAAGAGGCCCGCTTGGAGGAGTCCATGAATATCTGCAAGAACCGAATCGAGTCGTGAGAGAGCGGACTGCAAGACCGTTACTTGCTGTAGCAACCTGACTGTGAATGCGTAGGTCGCGTCAAAGTCTTCTTCCCTGAGGACGCCTCGCGTTATCCGGAGGCCGATCAAGTAGTCGCTGATCGTATAGGTCGCGAAAGTTATGTCTTTACGTTTTTCAATCTTGTATTGCTCTTGGAACTCGGTGTACCGATCTGGTAATAATTGCCGGACAACTGGCAAAGCTCGGGTGTACCATGACTGGTACTGAAAGACCAGGTTGACATGACCGCCCTCCTTATCCGAATCCCCATCTTCAATTGAGCCCGCAGCGTTAACCATCTTAGTCCCTTGAACGATGAGTTCAGCGAGCTCACGGCGAATCTGCGCGCCTTTGTCTTCTGGTTTTCGAGTTTGAGCCATGTGTGCTCCGAAAGTGGTGCGTGCCGACGAATTCTAGTCTAGCATGGAGGTACTGTTGTCAGCCGAACATCTGACTCGGTGGGGAGGACCTGTGTGTTCGCCCTCACCGAGTAGACGAATGGGTCGAACGTACGCAAAAACGCTGATGAGGCGACTTGGGCGCGCCGTGCGGCTAAAGGACAGGTAACCCCAGCTCAAGGAGGAGAACGTTGACACAGCTCAAGCGGACGATCGTAAGCACCGACAAGGCGCCCCAGCCCATCGGGGCCTACTCCCAGGCTATACGGACCGGCCCGGGCGAGTTGCTGTTCATGGCCGGTCAGGTGGCCGTGGACAACGACGGCAACCCCGTGGGGCTTGGGGACATGGTGGCCCAGACCAAACAGGTCTTCCGGAACCTGGGTGGCGTGCTGGAGGGTGTCGGCGCGTCGTTCAGCAACGTCGTCGAGTTCACCACCTACGTAGTGGGACGGGAGTCGGTGCGGGGGTTCATCGAGGCCCGGACCGAGATCTTCCCCACCATATTCCCGGACGCCGACTACCCCCCAAACACGCTTCTTATCGTCGACGGCCTGGTCCGGGAGGAGTTCCTGGTGGAGGTGAAGGCCGTCGCGGCACTGCCGTAGCGTCTCGCTTCTACCCGATGCCTGGGGCGCCATTACGGGTGAAAGACCGACGTACTGCGCAGGCTTCGAGGCGTCCTCAGACCCCCTCTCTAACTCTCCCCCGCGGAGCCGGGGGAGAGGAATATCTCTTCCCCCTTGAGGGGGAAGATTGAGATGGGGGGGAAGCCCTACGTATCACAACAGTGTTGATAGTCCGCTAGTAGGGCCGGACCCACGTCTCCGACCACGCCAGGCACGCGGTGCTGCTGGTCCGGCCATCCCGCTCTTCAGGGAGGACAACGCCGCCGGCCATGCTCCCCTCCAGGGTAAGCTGCGCCCTCCGAGCGGGAACGAAGCAGCTATACACACCGTGGGGCCTCCCCGGGACGCTGCCCGCCTCCACCCGGATCATGAACGGCTCTGCGAAGTCGTACCAGGTCAGGCTAATGCTCTCGTCTTCGCTCTCCACAGTCTCCGTCCAGAAGGACATGCCCTCGCCCGCCCTGCCGAAGACGGCGTCGATCACAGGGATGGTCTGGTTGGCAAACTCTGGGAATAGCAGGCTCTCGATCTCCTCCTGCAGCCAGCGGGCCACGGCGATGTTGTCGGCGTAGACCCGGACCTGGTCGTCGGTCACATCGCTCTTCAGGAACAGGGCGTGGCCCGAGCCACCCGGGGAGAGCAGGACGCGCCAGTGGCTGGCGCGCGTCGTCATCGGACCGCCCTGCTCGGTGTGGAGACGGATGAACGAGTTCTCGCCGGTCATACGTACTTCGTTGGGGTCGGTGGGGCTGACCATGGTTAACCTCTCTGTGCTGCTGGTAGGGGGGCATTGTCATACATCGTCGGGTCGATGACAACCGGAGGTCCGCTTCCCCACTCGCGGAGCCTGAGGATGGCCCGATGCCATAAGCCGTGGCTCTTCAGAGCTGTGGAGGCCTTCGTTGACATCCCCAAAGCCAATGGTGGGTTTTCCCACCCACCCGCCCCAGAAGGGTTATTGGGGATGTCCCCAGGCCCCTACCAGA
>JADFHV010000013.1:0-5905 GCA_022566975.1 Chloroflexota bacterium | reverse complement strand
CCCGATGCCTCAGGTTTGTCACCAGAGTAAACAGAGGTCTACTCGAAGGTGAGGATGGTCGACCATGTGGTGCGGTCTTCTTCCACGCTAACGCCCAAGAAGAAGGCCTGGATGGGGTCCACGAATGGCTCGACTTCGTCTCTGTATGTCGATCGCTGAGACGATCTGAGAGCGTCCACTATCATGTCGACGATGGCCCTGACGTTGGCGTAGAGGACGAAGTCGGGAGCCCCGTCCGTCTCTTTCAGCACACGCTTGTATGCGGTCGCTTCCGTCAGCCGGTCGATGGAGCCGTCACGGGCGTCGATCGCCTGCTCGAAGGACTCGCGGGTGCTACCCACGAGGACGTGGTCCCTGAGGATGATATAGCCTGGTGCGTAGTCTTCGAAGTCTGGGTCGTCGCCAAAGTCGACCAGGACGGCGTCCTCGCCACGGATTCTCTCCTCGTCAAAGTCGACGCCGATGTCCTCCAGTATCTCGACTATGTTGTCCAGCGCGTCTTCCACCGAGCGTAGGTCGTCGAACTCGATGAGAGCTACGGCGTGGATGAGAGCGTCCTCGACCTCGCCGAACTCACCGATGCTGAACTCGCTCGGCAACAGAGCGAAGGCCGTCTCGCCGGCCATCCACCCGAAGATGTCGTCATCGACGTCGAGCCCGATCTCGTCCTCGAACTCTTCCAGCATGTCTGCGAGGTCCAGGTCGAACTCTGCCAAGGCATCGTCGAGCTGGTCTCTGGCCTCCTCCCAGGCCTCCCTGACCCCGATGAACGAGAGCAGCGCGAGCGTGTCAGAGGGCAGGTGCTTGGCCGATTCCAGGGCGTTTACCTCCGACATACCGAAGGAATCGGTGGGCGTGTCATAGGACGCCGTAACCTTGATGCCCATATTTATGAACGAGCTCGAGACAGTTAGGACTTCCGGCAGGTTGTCCCGGACCGTGTCCAGGATATCGAGTTGGGCGTCGTCCAGAGAGCGGCGCAGGTCTCGGAGGATGCCCTCTACGTCCACGTAGAGCAGGGAGAACCTGGGGTCCGCCGCCGCCGCCCGCGCCTCTCTGAACTTCTCACTCTCGAACAGAGAGTCTCTAGAGTCCTCGATCATGTCGATGGTCCGGTCCAAGAGCCGTTCGGTCGTCGCGAAGACAACGTACTCTTCTGTTACGGTGAAGTGGACCCCCGCCGGCTCAGAAGGGTTCCTGTAGCTATAGGTCGTCAGGCCCCGGGAACGTCCGCGGTCGAACTCGATCCCCACCTCGTCCTCAAGGTAGTCCAGGAATCTCAGCAAGAAGTCCTCCGCCGCCTCGGGATCGGTCGTGCCGAAAAAGGCGACGGCCTCGAGGTCGTCCTCGTCGAAGTCACCGAAGTCCACGACACCTATGGCCAGCTCCGGCCCCAGCCACGGGAGCAGCTCCTCGCGCAGGTCGAGATCGGTCTCGTCCTCGACGTCATCCAGGATCTCGTCCACCCGGTCCTGGAAGTCGTCACTCTCCTGGAATCGCTCGATTATGTCCCTGAACTTGGTGAGCTGGCTCATGCCGGGCCTCAGGTTCATCGAGAAGTAGACCTGGGTCTGCCTTGGGAGGAACTTGGCCGTCTCCTCGGAGGGGTGTTTTGCCTCCCTTGCAACGTAAGCGTAGAGCCCGATACCGACGCCCGCGACAACGACGATCACTCCCAGGGCGATAAGTAAGGGGATGGGCCTGAGCCACCTGCGGAGCCCTCCCGGACCCGGTGGCTGTCCGGACGGGCCCTGGGGGCCGGGTGGCTGCGTGGAGGTCTGCTCCTGGGCCTCAGGGCGGTCGTCTGGGCTCTTCGGCTCTCTCTGACTCATCTCCGTTTCCCTCTCGTCCTTGTGTGATAAGTATCGGCTTTGGCTCGCCGGTTACTCGTGGATGAACAGGGCGTCCCTCTGGAAGATGATATCTGCCCACATTCTAGGCCTGTCCGTTCGCAGCTTAGCCAGCAGTGTCCGTCCGTCGGACCACACCACGGCGTCGGGGAAGAAGTCGCGCCACGGTTGGCCTGTTAACCGGCTGGACCCACTGTCTATGATCTCCTCAAACATGGAGACGTCGGCCGCGGCGGTACGCGCGCTCCCGTATACGATGGCCACGGCGATGAAGAGCCCATCAGCGTCACTGCCTACTCCGGTCGCCAGGACTTCGTACTCGCTCAACACTCCGCTCTCGTCCGTGAGCTGCGCCTCGATCCGGTTGCAGTCGCTGCTGGAGAGTCCGGCGCAGAGCTCCCCGAGAGTCCCTTCCAGGCTGTACGGCTCTGTGTCGAGCAGGATAAGGCCCGCGTAGGCCCCCAGCCCGTCCATGGCACGGGCCGCCAGCAGCATGTCCGGGTTGTCCGCCAGGGAGCGGCGCTGGCCGAGGTAGGTGCTGATGAGAGACCTCATCCCCGGCGTCTCAACGGTCCGGAAGACGAACCGGTCCAGCACGGCGATGCGACCGCCCCGGCCGAACGCGTCGAAGGCGGGCGGCGAGAATCGGTTATCCAAGTCGGTCCGCAGATCCCCTCCCCAACTGTAGAACTCGATTCCCCCGTGCTCCTCACGATCGGGCGGCGGGCACTCGGAGCAGCGATCGATGGCGCGGTCTGTCGCGTCGGGATCGAACCGCCCTATGACCACCTCCAGGACCACCGGTGGAGGTTGCGTCACTGCTGCCTGGTCAACGTTTCGGACGTCGAAGCCCAGGTGTTCGCGGTTCTCGAGGAGTTGGAAGCCGTATTGGCTAAACCCGCTGATAAATGGCCCCTGCCCCAAGCCCGTCATGTCTCGTTCGCCCGAACTGGTCTCCGGCCCGAGAGAGACCTCCATCATGTAGTCCGTCAGCTTCTCATCGTCGGCGTCGGCGCCGGGGATGTCTATGTCGAAAAGCTCCCGGACCCGAGCGTAGTCGTTGATCAAGACCATCTGTAGCGAGTCCGCGTTGTCCGGGATCAGCGCCAGCAGGGTTACGAAGGTCCCTCGTCCCGGGAACGGCGTATAGTCGTCCACGTCGAGGCGCACCGTCGCCTCGACGACCGCGTTCTTCTGAGAGACCTGTACGTCCGAGACGGTGACGTCGTCCTCAAGCGCCGCCAGGACCTGATTCTCGCCTCTGCCCGCGTCGGAGTCTCGGCGGAATACATAGCGCTCGGTCCGCTCCAGCTCGCTCTCCCCAGCGGCGGCATACGCGACGCTCCGCGCGCGGCACCCGCGCAGGTCGTCGCAACGGGTCCTCACGTCCAGGACGATGAACGAGCCGACGCCCTCGACAGTCTGCTGGACCTCCTGGAGGCCATGGAAGGAGTCCTCCTCGTCCCGACGCAGTGAGGCGCGGACCGCATCCTCGGGACCGAAGACAAGAAGGCTCTTGGAGACGAATCCGATGGCCATGTCGTCGCCTCGCCTGGCGCGCCACATCTCGAGGTCAGCGACGGTGGTCTTGCGCCAGCCCAGGTCGTCCAGGGCCTCTCGGACCTTTTCGAGGTCCAGGGACCCCATGAGGAAGCCGGTCTGGCCCGGCCTTCCCAGGTCCGACCAGGCGACGCCGGTCAGGTCGTCGGGGGAGATGCCCCAGTCGTCGAGGCGGTCGGGGTCGAGCCGCGCCAGGACCTGGTCGTAGGCATCATTCAGCGCCCGGTCTTTTTCCAGTGCGGCCAGGTCCGCGAACCAGAACGTCTCCGCCTCTATAGATGCGCGCTGCATGGCGGAGACGTGCCCGGCGGTCCCGCCGGCGCACGCCGAGCCGAGAATGGCCGCGAGGAAGAGAAGCGGAATGCTTGATGCGAGGATACGGCCGGTGGAAAGCACAGCGGATGTCCTCCCACGATGTCGGGCCCGAGCGCATGCTACCACCGGTCGCACGAGGGGTCAAAGAGAGGTGCGCGACGTCAAGGCGCGGAATCCCTCGTGAAGATGCCGTTGGCGGCCGCTTCGCGCAGGGCCGCATCTACGTCGACGACGTGCGGGCCGTGGCGACTGACGGAGACGGAGACCGTCTCGTCGGGGGCCGGGCTGAAAGCGCGCTCGCCGTCCAGCGCGATGGTGCAGGGGCGAAGCTTGACCTCGACGGCCTCGTCAGGGTGCATTAGGTGCCACTCTCGTACCGGCACCGGTATGACGGTGCCCGGTGCTATGGGGGCCAGCACAGAGCCGTCTCCCCGCCCCAGTCGGATATACATGCCGCCGTCGCTGGCGGACAGGTCGCCCAGTCGCGCGCCGATGGCCGAGAGTCCGATGCTTGCGGGCTCGGTCCTGGCAAGGAACACCTCGTGGATGGTGTCCATCTCCCAGATGGCCCTCGCGCCCACGAACGCCTCCTTGGAGACTGCCACATCCACCAGCGCGACGTCGTTCAGGTCGCCGTTGAGCCGCACCTCGAGCCGTTTGGCCACTTCGGTCACCTTGCTCACGTCCACCAGCCCGCCTGCCACCACGCCGGCGGCCAGGCCGGCTACCGTGCCTTCGATCATCTGGGGAAAGACGTTGTTTGTGCCGGTGGAGATGGGCACCATGGGGACGCTGCCCACCGTCTTGGCCACCGCGCGGTTGGTCCCATCGCCGCCGAGAGTCACCAGGCAGCCGACTCCCATCCCCGCCATCAGCTCGGCCGCCCTGGAGGTGTCCCGCTCGTCGCCCCGGACCGGCATGTCCAGGAAGTCCACTCGCAGGTCAGTTGGAGACGATTCGAGTGCCATCCGGCCGAGCATAGCCGAGTCCGGCATCATGACCGCACTCTCGACCCCGGCGGCCCTCAGCCCCGCCATGACGCGCTTGAGGATGTTGACCTTCTCCTGGTCGGGGATGAACCGGCCCTGGGCGACCAGTCGCCGGATATCCTTACCGGCAGCCGGGTTGGCTATTATGCCTACCGTCGACAACGCGCTCTCCTGCTGTCCTACGTCCCCACCCCATGCTTGTTCCAGCCCGGCCCGTCCCCGGCTGACCTCTCCAATGGATATTAACGATCTACCTTGCAGCTTGCGGACGGTTCATGGTTCGACAAGCTCACCACGAACGGGGCTAACACCGCTCACCGCGAACGGGTATAAGACCGTTCGCCCTCAGCTTGTCGAAGGGCCGCGCTACTGTCGGGAAGCAGGAGTTAATTTTTTCGAAGCCATAAGGCCGGTCAGCAGGAAAAGGCAGGCCTCGCCCCAGGCTCGGTGCCCACCAGGCGCTATCTGTCCCATCCGTCGATCTCGACCAGGGCGTGGGCGATGCGGCGGCGCAGGTCCTCCGCGGAGTCCGGCGCCCAGTCGTAGAAGCCCTTACCAGACTTGACGCCCAGCTCGTCCCGCTCGACCCGCTCTCGGAGGACGGCTGGCAGTTCAGACGACGACTCGAGCTGTGGGAATAGCCACGACGCGATGTCGGAGACGACGTCCCAGCCGGCCAGCTCCAGCACCTCGAACACGCCGGCCACCGCCCAACGCCGGCCGATGCTGGTCCTGATTACCATGTCTACGTCCTCAGGAGTGGCGGCGCCGCTCTGGACCAATGACAGCGCCTCCCTGAGCAGAGCGGCCTGCAGCCGGACGGAGATGAACCCCGGGACCTCTTTGCGCAGAACGACGGGCTGCTTTCCGATCCCGGTCAGAAGTCCGTGGACCGCTCCGAGCGTCTCTTCGGACGTCCCCTCGCCGGGCACCAGCTCTACCAGCGGCACGAGGTATGGCGGGTTGATGTAGTGGGCCACAAGTACCCGATCGGGCCGTCCGGTGGCCATCGCAAGCTGGGTGGCGGGAAATGTGGACGTGGTGCTGGCCAGGACGGTGCGGTCGGGGCAGGTGCGGTCCAGTTGCTCGAACATCCGCTGCTTGAGGGACAGGTCTTCGTAGACCGCTTCGATGACGAGGTCGGCGTCACTGACCGCGTCGTCGAGCGTCAAACAGGCGCTCAACCGCGTC
>JADFHV010000012.1 GCA_022566975.1 Chloroflexota bacterium | reverse complement strand
TTACTTCGTGGGGGAGGCGGAGCCGCCCAACAGGCGCCTCACCTCTTCACAGAAGTCCTTCCGGGCCGTCGACATCGACGAGGTCGGCGACGCCACCCACATAACGATGTTCGAGATGCTGGGCAACTTCAGCATCGGCGACTACTTCAAGAAGGGCGCCATCGAGTTCGCCCTGGAGTTCATGACCAAGAGGTTGGGGCTGGCACAGGACCGGCTCTTCGCCACCGTCTACACGGACGACGACGAATCGTTCGAGCTGTGGCGTGAGGCGGGAATCCCCGAGGAGCGGATATCCCGGTTCGGCGACGAGGACAACTGGTGGGGCCCCGCGGGAGCGGAGGGGCCGTGCGGCCCGTGTTCCGAGCTTCACTACGACTTCGGCGCCGGCCGCGGCTGCGGCAAGCCCGACTGCGGCCCCAACTGCACCAACGTCATGAACGACGAGGGCGACGTCTGCAACAGGTTCGTGGAGCTGTGGAACCTGGTGTTCATGCAGTTCTATCACAACCTGGACGGCAGCCGCCCTCTGCTGCCGGCCCCCAGCGTGGACACCGGCCTGGGCCTGGAGCGCACCGCGGTCGTCCTTCAGGACACCGATACCATCTACGAGACCGACCTTTTCACGCCCGCCATCCGTCGGGTGGAGGAGCTGAGCGGCAAGAGCTACGAGTCCGACCGGGAGACGACGTACGCCATGCGGGTGGTGGCCGAGCACGCGCGCAGCTCGACCTTCCTGATAGGCGACGGCGTGGTGCCCGGGAACGAGGGGCGCGGCTACGTGCTGCGCAGGGTGATACGGCGGGCCATACGTCACGGCAGACGCCTGGGGCTGGACGGCAGCTTCCTCAGCCAGATCGCCGACGTCTTCGTCGAGCAGATGGGCGACATCTACCCTGAGCTCCGCAACCACCACGAGTTCATCCGCACTGTACTGAGGCTGGAGGAGGAGCGCTTCCAGCAGGCGTTCGAGAAGGGCTACGCCGTCCTGACGGACGCCCTTACCGGGGCCGAGACGCTGCCGGGCGAGGTCGTCTTCAGGCTGTGGGACACGTACGGCTTCCCGGTGGAGGTGACCCAGGAGATAGCCCGCGAGCACGGTGTCGACGCAGACATCGAGGGCTTCGAGAGGGAGATGGAGGCCCAGCGGAAGCGAGCCCGCGCGACCGCCAAGTTCGGCGGAGACCGTGCCAAGATCCGGGTATACGAGGGCCTGGGCGTCGGCGCGACCCGGTTCCTGGGCTACGAGCAGCTCGCTGAGTCCTCGGTAGTCGTCGGTCTTATTTCGGATGGTGAGATCGTCGGCGATGTCTCAGAGGGACAGGACGTGGAGGTGGCCCTGGTTGAGACTCCCTTCTACCCGGAGGGAGGCGGCCAGATCGGCGACGCCGGCGACATCGTCGGGCCCAACGGCAAGATCGACGTATCCGACACTCAGACGATGATGCCCGGCCTCATCGTCCACTTCGGCCGGGTGGCACAGGGAACGATCGCCCAGGGGGACGCCGTCGAGGCCCACGTGGACCCCATACGCAGGGAGGACACGGCCCGCAACCACACGGCCACCCACCTGCTGCACGCCGCGCTGCGGCAGGTGCTCGGCGACCACGTCCGACAGGCGGGCTCACTGGTAGCGCCTGACCGGCTGCGCTTCGACTTCACACACGTCCAGCCGGTGACCGAGGACGAGATGTGGACCGTCCAGCTGCTGGTCAACGAGAAGATACGGCAGAACGCCCGGGTCAGGCATAGCGAGGAATCGTATACGGAGGCCATCAGGCGCGGGGCCCTGGCGTTCTTTGGGGACAAGTACGAAGAGCAGGTCCGGCTGGTCGAGATCGCCAACGGCGCCACGTTCAGCTTCGAGGTCTGCGGAGGGATCCACGTCGGTCGCACGGGAGAGGTGGGTGCCCTCTACCTTCTGGGCGAGTCCGGCATCGGTGCGGGCGTCCGGCGCGTAGAGGCCGTCAGCGGCAGGGCGGCGGAGAAGCTGGTCTGGGAGCGCTTCGGACGTGAGAACCGGCTGGCCAGGACGCTCCAGACGACGCTGCCGGAGCTGGAGGGCCGCGTGCAGAGTCTTCTGGATGAGCTGGAGACAGCCAGGAGCGAGAGGGAAGCACTGGAGCGGAGGCTGTCGCTGCAGGCGGCCGGGGACCTCCTGGCATCCACACAGGACGTGAACGGGGTGACTGTCCTGGCCGCGCGTGCCACCGCGTCAAGCGTCGAGTCGCTGCGCGAAGTGGGCGACTGGCTCAGGGACAAGCTGGGCAGCGGGGTCGTGGTGCTGGGCTCGGTTCTGAACGAGCGGCCCATCCTGGTCGCGATGGTGACACAGGACCTGGTGGCCAGGGGCCTCGACGCCAGCCAGATCGCCAGGGGTGCGGCCAAGGCCATCCAGGGCGGCGGCGGAGGGCGGCCCGACGTGGCCCAGGCGGGCGGGCAGCGGGCTGACAAGCTGGACGAGGCGCTGGGCCTCGTGCCGGAGCTGGTGCGCAAGGCGAGCGAGGGGTCTTGAGGGTCATTGCCCTGGACGTCGGCGATCGCCGGATCGGCGTCGCCCTGAGCGATCCGACCGGGCTCCTGGCGTCACCGCTGTCCACCGTCACCCGCAAGGGCCACGACGCGGACGTCGACGAGGTCCTGGGCCTGGCGGCCGCGAACGACGTGGCCGAGATCGTCGTCGGCATGCCGGTGTCGCTCTCGGGGAGGAAAGGGGCGCAGGCCGCCCGCACGACCGCGTTCGCCGAGGAGCTCCGCCGCAAGACGGACCTCCCGGTGGTATTCGTGGACGAGCGCTACTCGACGGTCCAGGCCGAGCGCTCCCTCAGAGAGTTGGGCGTCCAGCCGTCGAGGGACAGAGCACGCGTCGACGCGGCGGCCGCCGCAGTCATCCTCCAGTCCTACCTGGACTCCAAACGGGCGAAGGACTCCTGAGCCGCCGGGCGGCATAAAGGCTCTTTAGAAGGCAGTTCGGTCAGGGGTCGCGACATCCATACCCCCAATAAACATCTGATTCCCCATCCACCCACCCAAGTTGTGTGTCGTTCAATCGAACGAATTGGGGGATACCTGGGAGAAGTTCGGGTTTCAGGGGGGTCTTAGCATAAGGGTTGTGGTAGACGTGTACCAGATGCCGGTGCCCATTCTCTAGCCACTTGAATCTATACACCAACACCGCCGAAACACGTGCGTAGCGAGGGTCGCCACCGCGAGTAACCGTGAACAGCCCATCGGGTTCACGGGTCTCGGTGACCTGCCGACTCGGGTGTAGATTCCACAGTTTTTCGCCGAACAGAGCCGACAGCATATCGCCGGCTCTGGCAGGAAAGCCCATCTCGACTGATATAGCAATCAGGAACGGAAAGTCTAGATCCCCGTACTTGCCAGCCTTTTCTCGAATCTTCTCACGAACCCGCTGACCGACTGTAACCGTTTGCGCTCCCGAAATCAGTCCTTGGACGCCATCCGGTAGCGCTTCCGCAGGTTCTTTGCGGATGACGATCGCCCGTATTCCGTATGGAATGCCCTGATGCTCCCCTCCGATGTCGATTTCCTGAACCTCAGTGTCATTCTCAATCCGGGCGCCGATTTCGTTTCGAATGCGCCCAGTAGGCAGGGTGGGAGGCAAGTCCTCCAAAGGCTCCAACATTACGGTTACACCCAGTTCTCGGCCGATGTCGTCGGCCAATTTCTTCAAGCGTTGCGCCTGCTGCGCAGTCGCCGTTTCGTCGAACACGCTCTTGCACTCAATGAGGAGTTGGTGACCTTCACGCTCAATCAAAAAGTCAGGACGGTTTCGTGTGTGAGGCAGGGCTGGCTCTATTTGAATCGACCAGCCATCTGCGGCGAAATGGTGGTGGACGAATATCTCCAGACGGGCTGAGAGGTGCGGATGGTCGAGTTCCGATTTCAGTCTAGAACCAAGGCCAGTCCTATGTCGCTCCGGCACCTCGTGAAGCCACGCCAAGAACTCGTTCCTTGCGGCCACCAGAGGAGGATCGTCGTGCGCTGTCAGCCGCCTCCACCCCCGGATGTCCCAGTCAACGATCGCGTCCTGCCCTCGTTGCATCGCGATCTTGTCTCTCTCTTGCCGTATTCTCTCGTCCAGCCACCGCTTCAACAACACCTGGTATCCGATTCCCTCCCGTCGAGCAAATGCCTTGAGAATAGACAGCATATGCGCAGGCATGCGAAGGCTTATGCTTGTCGAGGCCCTGGGGATTGCTTCGGGGGCATCCTCCCATTCGTTAGGATTCGACACACGCAGATCCCACTCCCGGGCCTCACGTTCCAGCTGCTTCGCAGATGCGGGCTCATGCTCAAGACTACTCACTGGTACCGCTCCCAATACCCATGTCCCTCTGCAGGCTCAAAAGCCGTTATGGGGCGCAGAAACCTCGCATGGCCCTCGGTCCAGTCTTCACAGACGACCAAGATCCAGCGGTCATTTCGAGTCGCGCCCCAGAAGATGGTCCGATTCGGATAATCGGGGTGGCGTTTAGCCTCCACGTACGGTGGGACTTGGAACAAGACTTCCTCTACCTCTTCCTCTGCAATCTCGTGTTTCTCCCAAATGTGGCGCGCCCCGTAATTCGGGTTGTCTCGCTCCCAGACGATCTTGACGTCCGCCATCTCGGGATTCGGGTCGGCGGATAGTTCCAGGTATTCATCAAGATTCCGAAGGAACTCATCGTCCTTCATCGTATATACGTGTATATACTAAGAGTCTAGACTCTCCCGGTCCCCGAGTCAAGCGTGGGTCGGCGGTTTAGTCGACGAAGGTCGATGCGTCCGTCCGGACGGGTGACCTCCTGACTCGAATGAAATCTGGAAGGGCTCGGCCCGAACAAGAAGCGCCCGGCGACAACGCCAGCTATGGCCGGACGACCATCTGGACCTGTGTGGTGGGCTTGACCAGCTCCTCGAAGGCCTGCTGGATGCCCTCCAGCGGGATGAAGCCCTCCTCCGACAGCATCGGCGACACCGTCACCCTGCCCGAGCCCAGCAGCTCGAGCGAGACCCGCCAGTCGTCGGGGCGCGACCCGAAGCTCGTCTGAAACCCCACCTCCCTGGCCATCCAGTCCGCCGGCTCGACGGGCAACGGCTCCCAGGGCACGGCCACCAGCACCACCTGGCCTCCACGGCGCACCAGGTTGAAGGCCTGGTCGAGGGTCGAGCCCAACCCGGCACAGTCGAACACCACCTGCGGACCCAGACCGTCCGTCAGGGCGACGACCTCGGCCTCGATGTCCTGTGCCGTCGGGTCCAGGACCGCATCTGCGCCGAGAGCACGGGCCGCATCGGCGCGGGCCGGGGCAGGCTCCGAGACGATTACCGCGCTGGCCCCCGCGGCCCTGGCCACCTGAAGGCAGAAGAGCCCGATTGGCCCGGCGCCCAGCACGGCGACGGGGTCCCCCAGCTTGAGCTGCGATAGCCGGACCGCGTGGACGGCGACCGAGCAGGGCTCGCACAGCGAGGCCATCTCGTCCGACACGCCGTCGGGTATGGGCAGCATCTCCCACTCCTCCAGGAGGATGTACTCGGCGTAGCCGCGGACGCGGCTGCTGGCAGACGCAATCTCACGATAGTTGACCCTTGGGTCCACTCGAATGGCGGGCTCGCGGCCCGGCGGCGCCGTCCCGCCCCCGCCAACAACGCGGTCGCCCACCTTCCACGTCGATACGGCGGAGCCCACCTCCGTCACGGTCCCACAGTACTCGTGGCCCATTACCGTCCCCGGCGGTGCGACGTCGTACAGGAAACAGTGCACGTCGGTCCCGCAGATGGCGCAGTATTTCACCCGGAGGACCACCTCGTTGGCGCCCGGTGTCGGCGTAGGTATCTCCTCGATCTCGAAGCGCTGGTTGCCTTTGTAGACGGCGGCCTTCATGACGTGGACCTCCCGTATCGGTGCGATTGACGAGCGGCAGCCCGCCCATCATATCGTGACCGGTCCGGTGTTGTCGCCCGGTCGGTCTGCGCATGGTCCGATGGGACCCCACCCCGACCGCAGGACGTAGAGCAGTCAGCTCCACTCAGCATGAAATTGCTAGTAGGACACCATACTGGAGATAACTGACGTCGTCGCTCCAAATGGTCGCATGCCCATGGTCTCATGTAGGGGCGGGTCTGAAACCCGCCCCTACGAAGGGAAGCGCAGTCCACGAACCCGAGGCACGGGCCAGTCCCAGATTAGTCGAGGTCCTTCGGGGCAAGGGCTCCTCAAAGTGACATCGCATCAAGACCCGCGGGGCTGACCCCTATGAAAGCGGAACAGACCAGACGGATCAAACCACGGGACCCCGGGCGGAAGGCCGGTTCGCGGTAAGGGAAAAAGGGGAGGCTGTTGGAGACCTGCCCTTGAACGAGTCGGAGGCTACGTCCGGCTATCCCTCATCGACGCCCTGCTCTTTCAGGTAGTCGATGGCCTGCTGGACGGTGGTGAGCCCCTCGGCGTCTTCGTCGGAGATCTCCAGCGGACTGTCGTCGCTGCCGAACTCCTCCTCGAAGGCCATTATCAGCTCGACCAGGTCGAGAGAGTCGGCATTGAGGTCGTCGGTGAACGACGCCCCCGGCACGACCTCAGCTTTTTCGACTCCCAGCTTGTCGGCTATGATTTCCTGGACGCGGTCTACGAGTGTCGCCATTTCCTATGCCTCCACCGTGGAAGGATGATATTACCCAGCGCTCACGGTCTCCATCACCGAGCCCAGCACGCCGTTCACGAACTTCGGGGAGCTGTCGGAAGCGAAGACCTTGGCCAGCTCGACGGCCTCGTTAATGGCCACCTTGGGCGGCGTCTCTCCGCCCAGGATGATCTCGAAGATCGCCACCCTCAATATATTCCTGTCCACAACGGCCATCTGGTGAATGGGCCAGCTTGGAGCGAACCTCGCCACTATCTTATCGATTTCCTCTCGATTTTCAAGCACGCCGTTGACCAGAGTTCGGGCAAATCCCGCCACCTCGGTCGACAGGGAGTCCTCCTCGATACGACGCTCTAGCACACCGGCCATGTCGCGTCCGGCCATATCGGTCTCGTAGAGGACCTGTAGGGCGACGATGCGCGAATGGCGTCTCGTGGTGGGAGGACGAGTATCTGCCATGGCACGGCTATCCAGGGCGGCGAGCGGGGTCATCTGAGGGGCTAGTTACGGCGGAGGCTCAGAATCGAGTCCATATCCCCCACGCTGGTGATCTTAGCTTCCCTGCTGATCCGCTTCACCATCCCGCCAAGCGCCTTTCCGGGACCGACCTCGATGAAGTTTGACACACCGGAGCCGACCATGTAGTCGATGGACCGCTTCCACTGGACGCAGCCGCAGATCTGGGCGACAAGCTCTCTCTTGACGCTGTCGGCGGTAGTCAAGGGCTCGCCGGTGTAGTTAGCGATGATCGGGACTTTGGGGTCGTCGAAGGTGAGGCTATTGACCGCTTCGATGAGGCCGGCGCGGGCGGGCTCCATCAGCCCCGAATGAAAGGCGCCGCCTACCCGCAGGGGAATCACCTTCTTGGCCCCTCTGGCCGAAGCCAGGTCCAGGGTCCGCGCAACGGCGATGCGCTCGCCGCTGATGACGATCTGTTCCGCCGTGTTGACGTTGGAGACGTAGGTGCCGGTCTCCCGCGCGATCTCTTCCATAGTCATCTCGTCTAGGCCCAGCACGGCGGCCATGGTCCCTGGATTGCGATCGCACGCCTCCTGCATCAGCTCGCCGCGGGCGCTGACCAGTTTGGCGGTATCAGCTACGCTCAGGACCCCCGCGACGGCCAGCGCCGTGTACTCTCCCAGGCTATGCCCCGCCATCATCGCCGGTTGCGGTGCCGCCTTCACCCCCAGCTGCTCTTCGATGGCGAGTGCGCACGCGAGACTCACCGCCATGATGGCCGGCTGCGCGTTAACGGTCTGTCGGAGTTCGTCCTCCGGGCCCTCGAACAGAAGCCGTGTCAGAGGCCGGCCCAACGCCGCGTCCACCTCGTCGAACACGGAGCGGGCCGTGGGGGAGCGCTCGTAAAGCTCGCGCCCCATGCCAACCACCTGGGCCCCCTGGCCGGGAAACAGGTATGCCACCTGATTGCGATTGCGCGACCTTGGCTTGACGCTGAGAGTCATCGCCCCCTCCTGAAGGCCGTCCAGCGGCAACGGCCAAGGGCTTTCGCGGCCCGTCTACGGGCTCGTCTCGGTCGGAACGACCTCAATACCGTTGTAGTACCCACAGCTGGGACATACGTGATGAGGCAGCTTGGGGCTGTGGCACTGGGGGCAGTCCGCCAGGGAGACGGGGCGAAGGGCGTGGTGGGCCGAGCGGCCCCCTTGGCGTGACTTGGAGTGTTTCTTTTTTGGGAGCGGGGGCATAGGAACTCCTTAAAGGTCCTGCTCTCCGCCCGACACGAGGGTCGAAAGCGCGGCCCAGCGTGCATCTGCCGGGGCCCTGTCGCACCGGCAGAGGGCCTCGTTCAGGTTCGCTCCGCACTTGATGCACATGCCCGCGCAGTCCTCGCGGCAGACGGGTTTCATCGGCATATTGAGGGTAACATACTGCCTGGCAGCCTCGGTAAGGTCCAGGATGTGGTCCGTACCAATGTAGAAGTACTGTTCCGCGTCCTCAGGCCGGCTCATCCGGGTGCGGGTGTTAGCGTCCACCTCAAGGAGGAACTCCTCCTCGATCGCCACGTGTACGGGCTGCACATACTCTGCCAGACACCGGCCGCAGGTGGACGTTACGTCGGTGTCAAGGCTGGCGCTGACCCAGATGCCTTGGTCGGTGCGTAGCATCGCCACCGAGCCCGATACGCGCCTGGGCTCGCCCTGCTCCAAGAGAGCGCAGTGCTCCTCGATCTCAAAGGTCCCGGTGGACCCGTTGGGCTCCCACGTTAGGCTCGAAACGTTAATGTACATCCCAGCACCGCCACCGTGCCGTGAGCCAGGCTCGCGGACACACGCGTGCCATTCTAGAGCGACCGCGGACTTTGTGTCAAGTTTCACATAGTCCTCGTGTCCGTCTGTTCCGCAGGGGTGTCATGTCGTGAAGACCGTAGGGGCGGGTTTGAAACCCGCCCCTACGGAGCAACGACAGTCAGGATATCTGGAGCTGTGACTACACCCGCACATCCTCTCCCACTAACCGGGCCACCGTGCCCCCGAAAATGGCATCCAGCTCTCGGGAGGAGAGGAAGTCACAGTAACGGCGGATGAAGTCTATGTTTTGCCGATACGTCCAGAAGCGCGTCACAATGGGCATGTCAGTGCCCCACATGAGCCGGCCGGCGCCGATGCGCTCCACGCACTCCCGGACCGTTGGCCTCACCTGGGGCATCGGATAGTCCCAGGCGGCGCCCAACGCGATGGGAAACAGGAGCTGCAGGTGGAGGTTTCGGTTATCGAACGGCCGCCACACCTCTTCGGGCAGCCTGATTCGGTCGCCATCGATGAACAGCCGCCACGCCAGGCCGTGCGTGATCACGACCGTCACGTCCGGATAGCGCTCCATCCACCGCTGGAGCGTGCGGAGCTCCTCTAGGTAGCTCTCCAATTCAGGGTCGCGACGCGACTTCAGGGAGAAGAACACCGGGACACCGAGACCGGCTACGCCGTCCCAGAACGGGTGGAAGCTTGGCGCGTCCCAGGGCCCCGTCTTCCCGTAGAGGTCCATCTGGGGCGGCAGGAACTGGAGGCCGGACAGCCTCCCCTTCGTAACGGCGTCCGTCACTTCCCTGGCAGCCCCTTCGGGGTCCTCATCGACAAGCCACTCCTCGACGTGCGCTAGGCCCAGGAGGCGGTCCGGAAACCGCCGTACGCATTCCGCGATGAACTCGTTTCCCACGCCCAGGTAAGGCGTCCTGTGGAGCAGGGCCCTGTCCACCCCGGCGTAGTCCATCTCCGCCACCAGGCTCTCCGCCGGATAGGCCATGTCCGCGACCGACGGCGGCAGGTACTGTTTGACGTAGTCCTCGCCCTCAACGGTCCACTCGAACCGGCCATGACCGGCGGCACGGAAGCCTGCATCCTTCAGAGAGTCGAGGCTCGGCCGGTCGGCGGAGTCGATAAGCCCGGTCTCGTCTGCCGCGGCTCGGTCGCCGGCACGCCAGGCCGGCTGGTAGTGAGTGGCCATGGCCTGCTGAAGGTGGCGCCGTAGGGTCTCCGGAGACGAGAAACCACCCGCGCCCGTCAGAGGCGGAAAGCAGTAGGCGTGTCCGTCAAAGATCATGTCGCCCTCGCCAACACCGGCGACCCCGGCCCATGGCGGCAGCCACAGGCTAGAAGCCTTCCCGTTTGTCGCATACGTACAGGAAGGGCTCGTTGGCCAGGAAGCGCTTGAGGTTCTCTTTGAATATCTGTCGGCGTCCCTCCCACATCTCGGGCGTCAGCGCGGAGATATGAGGCGAGATGACGACGTTTGTCATGTCCCAGAAGGGGTTCTCCGGAGGCAGCGGCTCCTGATCGAAAACGTCCAGGCCCGCGCCGGCGATGCGTCCGGCACGCAGGCCCTCCAACAGCGCGCCCTCGTCGACGATTCCGCCCCGGGACATCACGATCAGGTAGCCTCCGGGCTTGAGAAGTCCCAGCCGGCGCCTGTCCAGCATCCCCCGGCTCTTTGAGGTCAGCGGTACAGTGACGACGAACCAGTCCGAGATGCCAAGCAGGTCGTCCAGCCGGTCCTCACCCCAGACCTCCTTGACCTCCGGGGGTCTGTGTGTGGGCCTGATGTCAACGGCGTAGACCTCCATACCGAAGGCATCTGCGCGGCGGGCGACCGCCCGACCGATGTCGCCGAGAGCCAGGATACCCATGGTACTGCCGCTCAGCTCCACCATTCGCCCGTCGTACTTGGCCGTATCCCACCTGCGCTGCCTCTGGTCCTCCCACAACTCCCGGCCGCGGTGGGCCAACGCCACAATCATGCCGAGCGCGTGATCGGCCATCGCAGCCGCGTGCGCCCCCGGCATGTTGGTCAATACCACGTCGCTGTCGATCAGCTCCGAGACCGAGCTGATCTCGTCGATCCCCGTCCCCATCCACTGGACCCAGCGCAGCCTGTCTGCCGCCAGGAACACCTCGCGGGTCGGACGGCCGAAGAACACATCGGCGTCCGCTATCTCCCGTTTCTGGGCCTCCTCTGTGCTAGCGGGCCGAAAGGTCACGTCCGGAAAGCTAGCGCGCAGGTCGTGGAGGTGCTCGTCAGATATCGCGGAGCCAACAACAACCTTCATGCCATCAACCTCGGACGGAGTGTACCCCCATCCATGAGGCTGAGCAAGGGTCAGGCGTTCAGGCGGCGCTGGTCTTGGGTGCCCCGAAGCGGTAGCCGACTCCGTGGACGTTCTTGATCCAGAGGGGATTACGCGCGTCGTCGCCGAGCTTACGCCTGAGACGCTGGATGTACTTCTTGAGAGCGTCGCCGGCCTCCACCTCAGCGGACCAGACCGTGCGCTTGATGAACGCCCGCGGCAGAGTCACGTGTCTGTTGCGGGCCAGCAGGTGGAGGAGCTTGAACTCCGTTGGGGTGAGGCTCAGTCGGGTGGAGCCCATGAACACCTCATGGGTTGCGGGGTCTATTAACAGGGCTCCGCACTGGATGCGCTTGCCATCGGCTCGCTGCCTCGTGTGGCCAACGCGCCGCATCAGGGCCGCTACTCTGGCTACGAGCTCCATCAGGTTGCAGGGCAGACGGATGTGCTCATCGGCGCCAAGCTCCAACGCCTTGACCACCTCCATCTCTTCGCCACCCTCGACCGCCACCACTATCGGGATGTCCGAGCAGTCTCGCACGCCCTTGATATTGGACCAGAGGCCGCTGTCGGTGCGGTCTCCGCACAGGAACACCAGGTCGGGATCGTCGTCCCCGATCATCTTGATCCAGGCACCGCCCTTAGACGCTACCAGCGGCAACAGGTCCGGCCATCTCATTCGCAGAGCGAGAGCGAACTGCTCGACCCTGGGGTCATCCTCGCACGAGAACAGAATTTTCAATGGCTCCCCTCAGGCTGGGACCGCCCTCAGGCTGGGATCGCCCCTAGGCTGGGATCGAAGAACGATGTATCGACGACGCTACCGTGGGCGCACTGCCCCACGATAAAGCTAAACGAGGCTTGGCGTTGCCAAACCTCGGTCTGGAGCGAGCCCTATCGATGACCCGAATCGGGACGCTGAGCGTCGCCTTTACAGGGGTCCGGTATTCCTGTAACGTCTCCGCCGTAGCCACAGGCCTGTAGAAGCCACGGCCGCGGCCGCTGACGCCGGAACGCCGGTCAGGACTCCACCACTATGGCCCCCGAGCAACAACGCGACGTGATCGTCGTGGGCGCCGGCAACGCCGGGCTCTGCGCTGCGCTCGCAGCAGCGGAAGAGGGAGCTTCGGTGCTCGTACTGGAGAGTGCGCCCGCCCACCTTAGAGGCGGAAACTCCTACTTCAGCGGGGGGCTATTCCGGTTCGCCTACGAAGGCCTCGAGGACGTCCTCGCCCTGGTTTCCGGCGTCACCGACAGAGAGCGCCAGTCGATAGACGTGGGCACCTATCCCGAGTCCGCCTACTACGCCGACGTGATGCGGGTTACCGAAGGGCTGTCTGACCCGGAGCTCGTCCAGATGCTGGTGTCCGGCTCGTACCCGACGATGTGTTGGATGCAGGAGCGGGGTATAGGCTGGCTGCCGGCCTACGGGCGACAAGCCTTCAAGCGAGACGACGTCTTCAGGTTCTGGGGTGGGTTGATAGTGGAGGCGGTAGGAGGCGGGAAGGGCCTTTCGGACAGGCAGTTCGAGCTGGCTGAGCGGGCGGGCGTCGAGGTCCTCTACCAGACCAGGGCCACCGCGCTCTCAGTCGATGGGAGGGGGCGCGTCACGGGGCTCACCGCACGTGGTCCCGATGGATTTCGCGAGCTTACCGCCCCGTCCGTGGTGTTGGCTTGCGGCGGCTTCGAGGCCAACGCCGAGATGCGGGCCCGCTACCTGGGCCCCGGATGGGAGCTTGCCAAGGTGCGCGGGACCCGGTTCAACACCGGCGACGGGATACGCATGGCCCTGGACGTAGGTGCACAACCCTACGGACACTGGAGCGGCTGCCATGCCGTGGCATGGGACCTTAACGCACCCCCCTACGGTGACAGGAACATCGCCGACCTCTTTCAGAAGCACTCCTATCCGTTCGGACTGGTCGTGAACGCGAACGGCGAGCGCTTTGTCGATGAGGGGGCAGACTTCCGAAACTACACCTACGCCAGATACGGACGCGAGATCCTATTCCAGCCCCGGAGAGTCGCCTTCCAACTCTTCGACCAGAAGACGGAGCACCTGCTACGAGACGAGTACCGGATAGCACAGGCGACCGTTGTGAGGGCCGATACCATCGAGCGGCTGGCCGACGGGCTTGGCATCGACCGGCCTGGACTCGTGCGCACGGTCGCGGACTTCAACGCCGCCGTCCAGCCGGGCGACTTCGACCCCACGGTGCTGGACGGGAAGCGCACGGAGGGGATCGACCCTCCAAAGTCCAACTGGGCGTTGCCGCTGGATACCCCGCCCTACGTAGGCTACGGGGTCACGTGCGGCATCACCTTCACCTTCGGCGGACTCAAGATCGACGGCCGGGCCCGCGTGCTCGACACCAACGACGTGCCCATCCCCGGTATCTACGCGGCTGGAGAGCTGGTGGGAGGGCTGTTCTACGAGAACTATCCCGGAGGCTCGGGTCTGATGGCGGGCAGCGTCTTCGGAAGGACGGCGGGGACCAGCGCCGCCGGAGACGCTACTGGCGGGTGAGTGTCAGGGACGAAGCCCCGCTGGGCTTCGCATGCGGGGAGACAGTACGCCGTTGTCGTTCCGAGGAGCCCAGCCGGACTGACGAGCGGGGAATACGTTCGGGCGACGGCGCCGCCCCCTCGGTTGACCACCGGCGGGCCACCACTTATAGTACGCGTCGTTCGGCTCGGGCGCGTGTGAGCCGCGGCCACCCCCGTTCAACCCCATCACTGGAGGAAGAGATGCAGGGCAATAACGTCATCGCGAAGATCCTGAAGGCGGAGGGAGTCGAGTTCCTTGCCTGTTTCCCCGCCAACACCCTCATTGACCAGGCGGCCAGGGAGGGCATCCGGCCGATCATCTCGCGGCAGGAGAGGACTGGGGTCAACATCGCCGACGGCTTCAGCCGGGTGAAGAACGGGAAGACCATCGGCGTCTTCGCGATGCAACAGGGACCGGGGGCCGAGAACGCCTTCGGCGGCGTGGCCCAGGCATTTGCCGACTCGGTGCCCATCCTCCTCCTTCCCGGCGGGCATGCCAAGGACTCGGTAGGCGTGCCTCCCGCGTTCGAGTCGGCCCAGCAGTACCGGGGCATTACCAAGTGGGCCGGACACGTCAACACGGTAGAGCGCATTCCCGAGCTGATGGCCAGGGCGTTCAGCCAGCTCAAGCACGGACGGCTGGGCCCGGTGTTGCTGGAGATTCCGACGGACGTCGCCACGGACGAGTTCCCCGGTAACGGCTTCGACTACACCCCGGTCGAGCCGTTTCTATCGCAGGCGAACCCTGAGGATGTCCGGGACCTGGTGGCCGCGATGCTGAAGGCGGCCTGCCCCGTCATAAACGTGGGCCAGGGCGTGCTGTACGTAATCCGCGACCGCGGCAACGAGGCCGAGATCCTGAGCCGGGTCGACCTGGAAGGCCTGTGCCTGGGGTCGCCCGCGGCATGGAACGGCAAGGTGTACGTGCATACCAAGAAGAAACTGTACTGCTTCGGCGAGCGCAGGCCTGCCGCGGTTGCCTCTTCTAAGCCCGCGGCACGGCAGGCGCGCACCCGGGCGGTGCGCCTGCAGGTCGTACCCCATGACGTGATGATGCGCCCGGGTGAGAAGGTGGCCTTTACACTTCTGGCGCTGGATGCCGCCGGCCGCGTGGTGCGCAAGGTGCCGGCCGACCAGGCGAAGTGGACCCCGCACTTCCCACCCCTGGGGCCCAGGCGGGTGCCCATGAAAAGCCGCCTGGACGCCACGGTGAACGCCCGGGGCGAACTGGTGGCCGCGGCGGGCGCGCGGCCCTCTTTCGGCCTCTATAAAGTCACGGCCGGCGGCCTGACGGGCGACGTGCGCGGACGCATCCTGCCGCGCCTGCCCTACCGGGTCGACTTCGAGGGTTCCAGGCTGCCGCTCACAAGCCGCAAGGACGGCACCCGGTTCGCCCACCCGCCGGCGCAGTGGATATGGGCCAAACTGAAATGGGACGTGCGCGAAGTGGGCGGCAGCAAAGTGCTCGCGAAGACCCTGGACCGCGTGCTCTTTCAGCGCGTGATGACCTTCATCGGCCACCCGGATGAACGCAACTACACCATGGAAGCGGACATAATGAGCCGCTTCAGGGACCTCCTCAAGCTGCCCTACGGCGTAATCATCGTTTGCGGGCCCACCGGCGCGGGCAAGAGCTCGACCCTTTACGCATCCATCTTGCAGATGAACCGCAACGAGCAGAATGTGATGTCGCTGGAGGAC
>JADFHV010000277.1 GCA_022566975.1 Chloroflexota bacterium | reverse complement strand
GGAACCGGGAAGATCATCTGCGCCCTCTCCGGCGGAGTTGACTCGGCCGTCACCGCAGCCCTGATCCACCGGGCCGTGGGGGATCAGCTCACCTGCATCTTTGTAGACAACGGCCTGCTGCGCCGGGAGGAGCCCCAGCGGGTCACGGACACCATGCGCCAGGGGCTAAACCTGAACCTGGTCCACATAGACGCATCCGAGCGGTTCCTCCGCGGCCTTCAGGGGGTGACGGACCCTGAGCAGAAGCGCCGTATCATCGGTGAGACCTTTATCCGGGCCTTTGAGGATGCGGCGGAGGAGATCAAGGACGTGGGGTTCCTGGCTCAGGGGACCCTCTACCCCGACGTCATCGAGAGCAAGACCGACGACACGAAGGTGTCGGCCAAGATCAAGACCCACCACAACGTCGGGGGTCTCCCGGCGCACATGAAGCTGACGCTGGTGGAGCCGCTGCGGTACCTGTTCAAAGACGAGGTGCGGCAGGTAGGCCTCGAGCTGGGCCTGCCGGAGGAGATGGTCTACCGTCAGCCCTTCCCCGGCCCCGGCCTCGCCATCCGGATCATAGGCGACGTGACATGGGACAGGCTAGAGGTCTTGAGGGCGGCTGACTGGATCGTCATGGACGAGATCAAGGCCAACAACCTCTACCGCGAGCTGTGGCAGAGCTTCGCCGTCCTGACCGCCACTCGTACCGTCGGCGTGATGGGCGACTACCGGACATACGGCTTCGTCATAGCCGTCAGGGCGGTCACCAGCGACGACGCCATGACCGCCGACTGGGCCCGGCTGCCCTACGACGTCCTGGCCCGCGTCTCCAACCGGATCGCCAACGAGGTAGAGGGCGTCAACCGCGTCGTCTACGACATCACCAGCAAGCCCCCAGGGACCATCGAGTGGGAGTAGACGTGTCCCTGGAGGAAGTCCTAATCGACGAGGAAGTGAGAAGGGCCCTGGATCGAGACCTGCTCTCGTGGGACGGGGTTACGTCGGCGGAGATGTTCGGCGGCGTGTCGTACACGCTCGGTGACCGGCCGTTCGCCGTTCTCATGGAGGGTGTGGTCGCCTGTGGGCTTCCCGAGGAGCTCCGAGTGCGTGCGTTGACCCTGGCCGGCGTCTCGCCCTTTCTCGCCCCCTCGGACAAGCCCGGGTTCGAGAGGTGGGTCCAGTTCTTGCTCCTCCTTCCTGAAGACGTACCGGCAGTAAGCCCGTGGCTCCAGGCGGCCTACTCAGACACCGGTTCTCGTTCCTAGCAGGCTGAAAAAAAGGGGGTGTGCAGTCCTCCCGATAAATCGGGATCGGGATTGCGGGGAATTCTTCCCCCTTCCTGGCCAGAGCCTGTCCTGAGTCAGCCGAAGGAAAGGGGGACAGGCGAGGATGGTCGAAAGGGTTTTTCAACGCCCTCCTAAGTTGGTCTCAACGCTGAAGGCGGACGACATCGTAGCGATGCTGCCCTGTGTCATTCTGAGCGAAGCGAAGAATCTGGGGAGGAGGCCGGCCATGCCCCTCTCTTCGGCCTGCTATGCCCGCCGGGCCGCCGTGAGGTTTTCCTCACCATGAAGTTCCTGGTGGTGGGTAACGGCGCCAGAGATCATGCCATCGCGTGGAAGCTCAGCCAGAGCTCCGTAGTGACCGAGCTTCTGGTGGCCCCCGGTAACGCCGGGACCGAGCAGATCGGCCGGAACGTCCCTATCGGGGCCGAGGAGATAGATGGCCTCCTGCGCTCTGTCCAGGACGCCGAAGTGGATGTCACGGTGGTCGGCCCGGAGGCGCCGCTTGCCGCCGGCATAGCCGACCGCTTCCGCGAGGCCGGCCTTCGCCTGTTCGGGCCGGGCAGTGACGCCGCGCGCATCGAAAGCAGCAAGAGCTTCGCCAAGGACCTGATGGTGAAACACGGAGTCCCCACGAGCGCTGCCGAGGTCTTTGACGACCATGCGGCTGCGTCGGACTACGTGAGGCAAGCCCCGGAACCCCTCGTGGTCAAGGCCGACGGTCTGGCTGCCGGTAAGGGGGTCGTCGTGGCCCAGACCCGTGGCGAGGCCCTGGCAGCGGTGCGCCGCATCATGGTCGACAGGGAGTTTGGGGCCGCGGGGGATAGAATCCTTATTGAGGAGTGCCTCGAGGGACAGGAGGTCAGCGTCTTCGCCTTCGTGGACGGTGACTACGTCTCACCCATGGTCGCCGCGTGCGACTACAAGCGGGTCGGCGACGGCGACGTCGGGCCCAATACCGGTGGCATGGGAAGCTTCAGCCCGCCGGACTTCTGGGACACGGAGCTCGAGGAACAGGTGCGACGCGAGATCATGGAGCCCGTGGCCGGCGCGCTGGTGAAGATGGGAAGCCCCTATTTGGGCGTGCTTTACGCCGGGTTGATGGTCACCGCAGAAGGGCCCAAGGTCATAGAGTTCAACTGCCGAATGGGTGACCCGGAGACGCAGGCCGTGCTGCCCCGGTTGAGGGCCGATCTGGGGGAGGTCATCGTGAGCGCCGTCGATGGGGAACTCGACCGCACGCCAATAGAGTGGGCGCCGTCGGCGTGTGTCTCCGTGGTCGTCGCCTCCGCGGGCTACCCGGGAAGATATACCACTGGACACCCCATCGAGGGGCTGGAGGCTCTTGACGACGAGGTCATGGCCTTTCACGCAGGTACTAAGACCGCCCGGGGCAACGGTCCCAGCGCAATCGTAACGAACGGCGGCCGCGTCCTCACCCTCTCGGCTCTAGGGAAGACCCTGGATGAAGCCCGGCAAAAGGTGTACGCCAACATAGGCAGGGTCCGCTTCAGGGGCTCGTTCTATCGCGGGGATATCGCGGCAGCATTTACCTCCTCCCCGGCGAGCGGGGGAGGCCAGTAGTTAATTGAGGAGGGGGTAGCACTCATGCCACTGGTAGGCGTCGTCATGGGTAGCCGGTCAGACGAGCCGGTGATCCGGGAGTCAGCCGAAATCCTCGAACAGATGGGGATCGACCACGAGGTCGTGGTCATGTCGGCCCACCGGACCCCCGAGAAGGTGATGGACTACGCACAGAGTGCTCGCAGCCGGGGAATAGAGGTCCTCATCGCCGGGGCCGGCGGCTCGGCTGGGCTACCGGGCGTCCTGGCGTCGTGGACCACCCTACCCGTCATCGGAATCCCCCTGCCCTCCAGCGACCTCAAAGGGGTCGATGCGCTCTACGCCATCGCTCAGATGCCGCCGGGAATCCCGGTCGCGTGCGTCGCGGTGGGGTCATGGGGAGCCCGAAACACTGCCTAC